>NZ_DAMCTA010000012.1 GCF_032114135.1 Sphingomonas sp. | reverse complement strand
CTTCAGAGAACCTACTCGCCAAGTTCGAGGTGCGAGACACTCGCCGCCAGTGCGTCGATGAAGACCCGCACCTTTGCGGAGAGGCTGCGATGGCTGGGGTAGACGGCGTGGATCACGCTGTGCTCGCGCGCGATGGTCGGCCGCAGTCTGACGAGCCGACCGTCCGCGACGAGAGAGCGGGCGAGAAAGTCGGGCAAGGGTGCGATCCCGGCACCGGCCAGCACCACGGGAAGCAGCGCTGCGGCGTCGGAGATCGCAATCGCGGGCGCCAACTCGATCCGACCGGCATCGTCGGCTGGTCCGTCGAGGTACACGGTCGCCCGATCATGATAGCCGATCAAATGGTGGTCCGACAGGTCGGCGGCACGTAGGGGCGTACCGCGCGCCGCGAGGTAGTCAGGGCTGACGCACAGCCAAGTCTCCGATACCAGCAGCCGACGCGCGATCAGGTCGCTGTCCACCAGCGGCCCCACCCGGATCATCAGGTCGACGGGATCAGCCGGCATGTCTATGAATCGGTTCTCGACAGCCAGCACAATCCGGACCTGCGGATAACGCGCCATGAACGCCGGCAGCATCGGCGCGACCAGCGCCGTCGCGATCGTGAACGGCAGACTGATCGTGAGCGAACCGGCGGGGACGGCACCCAGGCCATCGAGCGCAGCGCCCGCCTCGTCGACATCGGCCAGGATGCGCAGGGCGTGCGGGCGGAAATGCGCGCCGGCGTCGGTCAGCCGCAAGTGCCGCGTCGAGCGATCGACCAGGAGCACCCCGACATCCCGCTCCAGCCTGGCAAGCGCTCGGCTGACCCCCGACTTCGGCAAGCCGAGGGCGCGGGCCGCAGCCGACACGCTCATCAGGTCGGCAATGCGCGCGAAGGCGCGCAGGTCGGACAATTCCATGGTCGTTCCACTTTCCGCAACACCCTGTCGCGATCGCTCGGCCTAATCACGCCGAAGCGCAACAGGTATCTGCGATCGCATCACACAGCAGGAGGTGCGAGGCGATGGACGATGGGCAGACCAGGCCGGTGGTGGTCGTCGCAGGGGCCGCAGGTGACCTTGGGTTTCGGATCGTCACGGCGCTGACCGCGAAGGGGGCGTCCGTGCGGGCGCTGGTGCGGCGTCCGGTCGACAAGCTGAACCTGGACCAGGTCCACCAAGTAGCGGTCGATCACAATGACGACGCGGCGCTGACCGGCGCCGTCACCGGCGCGGTGTCGGTAGTCTCGGCGCTCAACGGCACGGCGCCGGTGATCCTGGGGGTCCAAGGGCGGCTCCTCGATGCCGCCGTCGCGGCGCGGACGCCGCATTTCATTCCGTCGGACTTCAGCCTGGATTATCGGGCGACGCGCCCCGGCGATAACCGCAACATGGACCTGCGTCGCACCTTCGCAGCGCGGGTCGACGCCGCCCCGATCCGCGCCACGTCGATCCTGAACGGGCCGTTCGCGGATCTGCTGGAAGGCGAAGCGCCGATCGTCCTGCACAAGCTACGCCGCGTGCTCTATTGGGGGAACGCCGACCAGTTGTTCGACTTCACGACCAAGGACGACGTGGCGGCGTTCACCGCGGACGCGGCGATGGACCCAGCGGCACCTCGCTATCTGCGGATCGCCGGCGACCAGATCAGCCCGCGTGGCCTCGCCGCGCTGCTGACCGGGATGGATGACCGGCCGTGGAAGCTGCTGCGTGCCGGTGGCATCGGGCGCCTGAGCGCCATCATCGCGGTCGTGCGGGCGCTGACCCCAGATACCGACGCACCGTTCCCCGTGTGGCAAGGGATGCAATATCTCCGCGACATGTCGACCGGCCGCGGCAAGCTGCACGACCTCGACAATGCCCGCTACGGCAAGCGCCACTGGTCACGCGCCGCGGATGTCCTCGCCCCCACCCTTTGAGCCTCTCACCCCGCCGAAAGGACAAGCCCGCCATGACCGACGCCATCACCCCGTTTCCGATCCGGGTCGCGGATATCGAGCTAGCCGACCTCGCCGACCGGTTGGCCCGCACCCGCTGGCCCGATGCCGGCACCGTCACCGACGGCAGCCAGGGGCCGACGCTTCCCGCGATCCGGTCCCTCGTGGACCGCTGGCAGAACGGGTATGACTGGCGCATTGCCGAGGCGCTAATCAATGCCTCGGGAAGCAGCCGTACCGTCATCGACGGAATGGGGATCCACTTCCTCCATATCCGCTCGCCCGAGCCCGACGCGGTGCCGTTGCTGCTGGCCCATGGCTGGCCGGGATCGATCCTCGAGTTTCGCGAGATGATCGCGCCGCTGACCGATCCGGTGGCGCATGGCGGTGATGCGCCGCAGGCGTTCCACCTGGTCATCCCGTCACTGCCGGGGTTCGGCTTTTCGGACAAGCCGACCGAGCCGGGCTGGAACGTCGGCCGCGTCGCCGGCACCTATGCCGAGCTGATGCGGCGGCTCGGATATGTCGCGCACTGGTTCGCGCAGGGCGGGGATTGGGGCGCGGCCGTCGTGTCGGCGCTGGCGCATATGCGCGCGCCCGGGCTTTCCGGCATCCACCTCAACATGGTCCTGTTCCGGCCTACCGATCAGGAAGTGGCGGAGGCGTCCCTGGAGGAGCAGGCGATGCTCGCTGCCATGGCACGGTACGAGGCCGAGCAATCCGGCTACATGAAGCTCCAAAACACCCGGCCGCAATCGGTCGGCTTCGCACTGGCGGACTCCCCGGTTGGGCTCGCAGCCTGGATGTATGCCCTTTTCCAGGACGTGAGCGATAGCGGGGGAGAGCCGACGCGGGTGATCCCCCTCGACCATATGATTGACGACATCATGCTCTACTGGCTGCCCAATGCCGGAGCGAGTTCGGCGCGGTTCTACTGGGACAATGCACGGGCGCAGGGCGGTATGCCCGGCGATCCGGTTCTGCTGCCGGCGGGCGTCAGCATGTTCCCCGGCGAGGCGCTGCGGCTCTCGCGCCGCTGGGCGGAGAAGAGGTTCGCCGACCTGCGGCACTACAATCAGCCCGAGCGCGGCGGCCACTTCGCTGCGATGGAAAATCCCGCAGCGCTGGTGGACGATATCCGGGCGACCTTCGCTTCGGAATGAGGGCGTCGTTCCCAATTGAGAACCTCTTGCGGGCAGAAGGAGCCTGTCCAGGCTGGCATCCGGAAGGCAGGTTTGGCTTCTTGAGTCCTGTTCTCGATTTTTTTCCCGAATTGGCGCGTCGGAGGTGGAAGAACAGGATTGTCGCACCTCCCACGGCGGGCCGGTTCCGGGCAGCGGGCGGAGTCGCTTGAATAGTGACGCCTGTGCTTCATGTCCCGCAATTGGCGTCGCTCGATCGGCGGCTTCCGTCAGATCCGGACTTTCGGACGGATACACGTGGATGGCAATATCTGGTCGAATGCAGCCACGCATCCTTATTGCTCAGATGGCTTTGAGCACGCATCAGTAAGCATTGGCCGGACATAGCTGATCACGCTCTGGGAATCGTGAGGCTGGGCAACATGCGAGGCTTTCTCGCAGGGCTCGACCGCCTTTGGGCAGCCGCATCAGTGTTGCCCGCCAATCCTTTGAGTTTCGAGCCTATGCTCTCGGTGACGGAGCGAAGATCGAAGGCGCTCTCCCTCTCGGGAGTGGCAGAATCGCCGAGGATGGCGGCGACCGGAGGGGCAGTTATCTTGATCAAGTTCGATGGAGCACGGCTTGCAGCCGCCGCCGAATGGGCCTGTCCCATAGCTGCAGGGCAGCGACGGCAACCAGGAGCGTGAGCAGATACAGCAGGATCGCGACAGCGGCGGTCATTCCCGAGGATGCCGGCGCCGTCGCCACCCAGTTCATGTAAACGTACACGAACGGATAATGGGTGATGTAGAGCGGGTAGGAAATCCGCCCCGCCGCCTTGCAGAGCCGCAAGGTCAGCGGACTACCTGACGAATGCCGACCTGCGACGAGGATCGCCGGGAAAAGCAGCAGCACGCATGCAGCCTGGTACAGTCCATTCAACTTCACGCCCCAGAACTGGGGCAGCACCGGTGCGCCGAACGCCAGCAGCAGCAGCACGCTGAGCGACAGGAAGCCCAGCCGTATCTGCGGCAGCCGATCCCGAAGCCGGAACAGCAACAGACCGGCGAGGAAGGGATAGGCCAGCCGCACCAGCCCGCCCCAGAAATTGTAAAGCGCCCAGCCGGTGTCGTAGGAGCCGAGCGTCAGCGCCATCGCAGCCGAGGCGATGCCCGCGAGGATCGTCAGTCCAATCAGCGGTCGCACGTCGAGGTGCCGCAACACCAGCGCATAGGTGAGGTTGGCGATATATTCCTGGAGCAGCGTCCAGGCCGGTGCATTGATGGGATGGCTGTCCCCCAGCCGATTGGCCAGCGGCGCCGAGGGCAGCGCCAGCAGTGCCGCGCTGAACGCCAGAGCAACGAGCGGCCAGGGGGCACGCTGCCGATCCCCAGCAAAGGGGTCCACGCAGTAGCTCACCAGCCCCAGCAATGCTCCCAGCACCACCAGCGGGTGCAATCGTACAAGCCGGCGGGCAAGGAACTCCCGCACCTTCATTCGCCCCCAGCGATCGTCATAGGCGTAGCCAACGACGAAACCGGACAAAGCAAAAAAGAAGTCGACCGCCAGATAGGCGTGCGGGAGCAGCAGCCGGTTGGCCTCGAACAGCACGGTAATGCCCTGAATGTGGAACGCTACCACCAGCAGCGCCGCGGTGCCCCGCAACCCATCGAGCACTTCGAAGTGCAGCTTGCCGTCCGTCGTCCTATCCGGCGCCGGCTCCGTCATCGCGCCACCGGTCGCGCGGGATTGCCTGCGACGGTCGCACCGGCGGCCACGTCGCGCGTCACCACGCTGCCGGCGCCGATGATCGCGTCGTCGCCGATCGTCACGCCTGGCAGGATCAGCGCACCGCCGCCGATCCAGACATTGGCGCCGATGCAAATCGGCCGTCCGAACTCGAGCCCCTGCGCCCGCAGTTCCGAATCGCGCGGGTGATCGGCGGTGAGTATCTGCACCCCCGGCCCGATCTGCGTGCCAGCGCAGATCTCGACGCGCACCACGTCCAGGATCACGCAGCCGAAATTGAGGAAGACGCGCGCGCCGAGATGGATGTTGGTGCCATAGTCGCAGTGAAAGGGCGGACGGACGACCGTCCCTGCCCCCACCTGCCCTAGCCCCTCGACCAGCAGCGCATGCCGATGGGCCGGGTCGTCGGCGAGCGACGCATTGTATCGCACCATCCAGGCCGCCGCGCGCGCGGAGTCGGCGGCGATCTCGGGATCGTCGGCAATGTAGAGTTCGCCGGCCAGCATGCGCTGCTTCTGGGTCATGGGCTCAGCTCAGGTCGTGTAGGTCTTTGCCGAGCGGCGCAGTGATGCGGAGATCGGAGAACCGCACCTCCAGCCCTTCCCGCTCCGGCGTACATGCCATCGGGCCCACCTGATAGGCGGGTGCCACTGGAAACGGCGCCAGCCGCACCAACGGCCAGGTCTTGCCATCGGCCGAAACCTGCAGGCGCAGCACGCCCTTGGCGACCGTTGCGCGCATCCAGAAATCGGCAGCGTCGCCGGCATAAGGACCGGTGGACCAGTCCGATCGGCCGTCGGTCAGCACGCTGCTGAGCATGGCGCGGCCATCGGAGAGCTCGATCCCCGCCTTCACCCAGCGGCGCTCATCGACACGCACCATGATGCCCGCCTGGTCGTACAGCTTCTCGTAGCGGCCGCGGATGCGCAGTTGCGCGGTGAATGCGTCGCCGGTCGGGAAGCCGAGGAAGTGCCCGCTGTCACGGGTGAAGCCGTAATGCGTCTCCCGCCAGAAATCGGTGCCGCGATCGGTCACCAGCGTCAGGTCCTCGCCGGCGTCCGCGTGCCACCGCTTCGGTACGTTGAGCCAGCGGCCGTCCCTCCGCCCTAACACGGCTTCGTCGGCAGCGGGACTTAGGGCCGCGCATGCGCCGCCCGGGACACTCAGCGCGACCGCGCTACCCAGGATCGTCCGGCGCGACAGCTCTGGTTTCTGCATCGTCCTTCCCCTCGCAACATGTTTGCTGCAGGAACCCTCCCGCCGCGTAGCGGCCGCATGTGTACATTTGTACACATCGAATGCAATGGCGTTTGGGGAACGTTGGTATGGCCGAGGGAGCAGCGAGGCGAAACGATCCTGAAAGGCGGCAGCGCATCGTCGCGGCCGCGCTCGACGTGATCGCCGATCGCGGCGTCTCGAACACCACACATCGCCTCATCGCTGCGGCAGCGGGCGTGCCGCTGGGATCGGTCACCTATTATTTCGAGACGCTCGAGGCGTTACTCACCGAGGCGTTCGTGCAATTGGCGGAAGAAGCCTCGGACGCCTTCCGTGCCAAGCTGGCGGCTGCGACCGACCGCGACAGCGCGCGCGAGGCGGTCATCGACATCATCAGCGGGTCGGTCTGGGCGGAACCGCGAACGCTGCTACTCAGCTACGAACTCTATGCCTTTGCAGCGCGCCATCCCCCGGTGGCAGCAATCATGCGGCGCTGGATGAACAACAGTCGCGCTGCTCTGGAGCGGTTCTTCGATCCATTGACCGCGCGCGGCCTTGACGCCTTGGTTGAAGGAATCGGCATCCACAACTCGATCGATCTCCGTCCGCTCGATCGCGCCGCGATAAGCGACCTCGTGGCTCGTGTGACCAATCGGCAGCTTCTGTCAGAAGCGGACCTTCACGACGGCTGATGCGAACGGCGGAAGCTGGTCGCGAACAGCCGCGGGCGGAATGGGCAGCGGCACTAGGCAGCAGCGCGCCCATTT
>NZ_DAMCTA010000011.1 GCF_032114135.1 Sphingomonas sp. | reverse complement strand
GCGCCAGCACGTGCGCCAGCCGCCGCCCGTGCCTCCCGCCCGGGCAAGTGTGCCATGCGGGGCACCAACAATACGCGCGCCCTGGTGGCGCCGCAGGCGTGCGCCAGCGCGCGCACCGCACCCGCGTTCCCCTGCCGGCACCTGCCGGTAGCCGATCCGCAGTATCGGCCAGCGTCCGCGATCAAAACCCGAAGGGCCGAGACGGCCCAGGTCGACTAGGCGCCGCGCTAGCGGCGTGCGAGCGCGGTCACGCCGCAGGCGTGAGACGCCCTGAGATAAGCAGAAGGCTTTAAGCTACTTTCGCTCGGACCACCCGCGCGCCGAACTACACCGAACAGGTCCCTTCCTGCCCCTTACAGGCTCTTTTCCCGACCAGCCACTCGACGCAACCTTGCCCCGGAGCGCTCCATCAACCCTCAAACGATGCGAGGTGATAGCAATGCAGAACCAGCCCCAACGTCCGGACCGAATCCTCCGGATGAAAACCGTGCTCGAACGCACTGGCCTGACCCGTTCCACCCTCTACCGAAAAATGGAAGCCGGCACCTTCCCCCAGAACACCCGGATCAGCACCCGCTGCATGGGTTGGCGAGAATCCGCCGTCGCCGAATGGCTGGATACTCTCAAGAAATAAGCGCCTGCTGTTCGGCCCGCAGGCAAATGGCCCCACAAACACCAACGAACACGGCGATTCCTCCAGGGTGGACCGTCACGAGCCGTCGAGATGATCTCTTGGATCCACCGTTTCACCTTGCCCTTTCCAACAGCCGAAAGCGGGTACACTCGGCAAGATGTTAGCCAGCTGAAATGTCGGAGGCTGGGACGCTTCTGCCGTTCCGTTATGAATTCTGGAACATCAGCTGTTGCCAGAAGCAGACGTTCAACGTTCGCCTAGCCGACATGGGGCCTGCTCACACCGCTGTCATGCACGTTTCAAAACCACTTACCAATTTGCAGATCAGTGCTCGATACGGTTGACAATCGTCTTTCAGCTGGCACTCCCCATCGGCTGTCTAGCGGCGCAACCACTCGTCACGGATCTTGTCTATCGCAATATCCCTCCACTGCTGCTGCCAGAGATCCCAGTAGGGAATATCAGTTGATGCTGGAGCCACCGTGCAGACCTCGATCTGGACTACAGACGGCAGGGCGATCGATTCTCCGACCAGCAGCGCCTCGCCCTGCTTGAAAGCCGGCATTTTGTCGATCAGCGTCCCCAGAGAGTCCGGCAACAACTTGCGGACATAGCCCTGGTCGACCGGATTGGTCAGGCGCATGGATATGAAATTATTGCACTGTGAAAAAATCGTCTCGGAGATTTCCGAGGGCCGCTGGCTTGCGAGAAGCAAGGTAACGCCATATTTCCGCCCCTCCTTCGCGATGCGCTCGATCGACATCTTCGACGCCCGAAACTTCGACAGCTCGCTGTTCGGCACATATTTGTGCGCCTCCTCGTAAACGAGAAGAATGGGCGCATCGTTGTTGATCTTTTCCTGCGGATCGGCGGCACAGCGTAGGCGCTTGTAGAAATAGCCGTGCTCGAAGATCAGCCGCGAGATCAACGAGACCGTGATACTCAATACCTCGAACGGGACGCCGCTCAGATCTATGACGGTGACGTTGTGCTGCTTGCTCGTGCTGTATCCCAGAATGGATCGGAGCGTTTCCTCGAAAGAGATCGACTTGGATTTCTCGCCAAGAAAAAAGTCTAGGCGCCGGTCGTTGATTTTGCTCTCGAGACGATTCACGAAGTTGGTCAGCCGCCCGTAGAGGCTGCCCTGCGTGAGCTTCGGCTGACCGGCTTTCTCCTTGTTGCTCGCAGCGTACACATCGCCACTGTCGACCATCTCGGTGTTGCGATAGTTAGCGTGGGCCAGAACGTCGTGAATGTCGAAAGGGAGCGGTGTGTCCAGATGGATCCGGTTCTTGTCGTCTTCTCCTCCCGTGAAGTGCGCCTTACGGCTCTGGATCACGGCATCCTTGAACACGTTGCGCTGATTGTGATCATTCGCCTCGGTGTCGAGGAAAAACTCCTCCAATTCCTCACCGCTCAGCATCCAGTAGGGAAGAACCAGGCTGGCGCTGTCGATGAAATTCGCCTGCGGAAAGGCTGCACGATATTCTGAATGAATATCGAATATGATCACGTGCGAGTTGTTCAGCGTATACTCGCCCTTCGCCCCGACCGCCTTCTGAACAATCTTTGCAACGGTGTGGGACTTACCGGAGCCAGTTGAACCGACCACCGCGATATGCTTGTTGAAGAATTTGTTCCCGTCGACGGGAACCTCGACCTCTTTGTTCGTCGCAAGCCTCGAGAAGCAGAAGCGATCCTGCACGGGCAACGAGCTGCCATAGATCAGGCGGATATCGTCGATCGTCGCCGGCTGGACCGTCTTCGGCGGAATCGCGAGGGCGTCCCCGCCGCGCTCAAACTTCTGATCCCGCAGAACGCCGAGCGGGAAAGCCTCGATCACATAGTCCTGGCTGCCGTCGTCGCGCGCCTGAATCTGGAAATTCTCAATGATGGCGACCAGTACCGCATTCTCATTGTCGGCGACCTTCAAATAAGAGCCGACGCGGAGAGACTCTTCAGCAATCCTGAAATTCTCGAGGTCATCGACGACGATCTTCACCTTGTTAGGAAAGACCGCCACCACTTCCGCTTTTACGTCATTCATACCCACCCCTATATTATCTTGTCGATATCTTCGTACTTGGGAATCTGGAATCGGGTGTGGCTGATGGCACCATCACCAAAGTCTTCAACCGGTTCACTGTGATAAAATTCGTAAATCTCGCGCGAGCGCGTAAACGACAGAAAGGTCTGCCGCGCCTCCGTCAAATCGCAGAATAGCCTCAGGGCCGGGCCGGCGTCGGCCGATGCCGGCCTGGAGATCGACCCGGCGTCGAACTGGGCACCTTTGAAATCGTAGCCGTCAACGAAGCGAACGTCTTCATTGTGCAGCTCCTGCTTGAGGCCGGCAAGTTCACTATCGTCGATGCCGACGAGCAACACGTAGGGCGAGAAGGGCTTTGCATCTCGTTTGGAGAGCTTGGAGTATTTCCGGGAGATGGTCTTCAGAAGCGTTTTGATCGCGTTCCGGCTGTAGGTGTCGCCAGCCGGATGGATGATGAAAAGCCGGTCGGCCGGGGAGACATTGACACCCGCCGCGAAAAACTCGTTGCGCAGCCCGCGATAATATTTGGCCGTGCCGAGCTTGGCGATGAACCACTCGGCAAAGAGATACGAAGATGTATCTATTCGCCTTATAAAGTCCGCCCTCGTTGTGACGCGCAGAGCCTCGTCCGGTTCGATCGCCAGTTCTTTGATCACCCGCAGGGCGCTGTTATAATAGAAAAACTCGGCGGCGAACGGTGAGCACCCGAACTGTTTGGCCAGACTCTCGATGATCGCCTTAAACTGATCCTCGAATTTCGCCGCATTCACGTCGATCGAGACGAGCTTCAAGAAATCCTCAAGCTCCGCGTCGCTGACACCAAGCTCTTCATGCTTTTTGACCGTATTATCTTTTGATACGGTTGTAAGAAAATTAGTCTTGAGGAAGTCGATATCGAACGGGAGTACCAATTTGCCCTGCCCGCACGAAAAATGGCCGCTGAGGTGGTACTGAATCGCTGGCCGGCCGGCGGTGAGGCCCGCCTTATAGTGCGCGAGCATGAACATGATAGCGGGCTTGATAACCGAATGGTTATACTCGGTTTTCTCATAATATTTGCACTGGACGGCAGTCGTTTCCGTAGCGGTGTGGACGTCGATATCCTCGATGCATTCGATCGCCACTGAATCGTTCGCACCGGCTAACCCCAGGATGCTGAGGATCGAGCGATCGAATTGATAAAAATAGCCAGCAATCGTCGAAACTGCGCTCCGATCGGCCACCATTACCCCCTGCGGTGATCTGCCGCGCGGACATCGCGTCCGCATTCGTTCGTCATCGGAATCCCCATTTTTCGTGCTCTCCCGTTTCTCCATGATCGCATATCGTCGATTGATGACTTCATGGTCACAACGCGATCCGATTTCCAGCGACATGTCTGAAGGCGCGATCACGGCAGGTGAGAAGGATGACCTGCATGCGGGTTGCGGCCTCCGACAGAATCTCGATCATCGTGTCGAGACGGGCATCGTCGGAGTAGACCAGCGGATCGTCCAGGATCAGCGACACGGGCTTCCCCTGCTCCAACAGCATATCGGCGAATGCAATCCGCGTAAGGATGGAAAGCTGCTCCTGCGTGCCGCGCGACAGGCTCGCGCAGCTTTCGTCCACGCCCGCACGGATCACGCTTTCAAGACCAAGATCCTCTGAAAAGGTGAGCTCGCACCCAGGCAGGAGGCGTTCGATATGACGTTTCGCCCGCGCCGCCACCGGACCGACAAATTTGGCTGACGTTTCATTACGGGCGGCGTTGAGTGTGCTTCGCAGCACCTTCAGTGTTTCCGCTTCATCGGTGATGCGCTGAAGAGCAAGTCGAGCCGCCTCGACTTCCTCGGAGGCGGCAGCTGTCCGTTCGGCGAGGCCGAGCCCGCCCTCGCTCTCGATCGTCCCTTCAAGGCGCGCAATATCGGTCTCCAGCCGCATTCGGGTTTCCCCGGCGGTGCGCACCCTCGCATCGATCAATTCGATCTTGCGCGTGATCGCCGCGACGTCGTGCGCAGAGGCATCACGGAGCGCGTCTTCAACCTTGACCGAAGCCTCGGCGGCTTGCTCGCGCGCCTTGGCCAGATTTTCGGTAAGCGTCGCCCATTCAGGTCGCTGCTCGACCGCCTCAAGCGCGCTGATTGCGTTGGCAACATCGCTCGTGGCCTTGGCTTCTGCCGTCGCAAGCGGCGCTTCCCCCTGCTCGGCGCGACGCAGGGCCTCGATGGCGCTGTCCTGGGCCCCTTCGGCACGGGCTGCGGCACTATCGGCCGTCTCCATCGCCTTCGTGAGCGCCGCGGTATCGGGAAGTTCTCCTTCCCCTACGACCTCCTCGGTGCCGAGCTCGGCGACGAACAGCTTTAGCGCGGCAGATCCAGCGGCAAGCTGAAGGGCATCATCGGCGGGCGTGGCTGCTTCAATGCGCGCCTCCAGGGTTCGCAGATCCGCTGCGGCATCCCTGGCGATCTCGTTGCGGGCTCTCGCGGCAGCAAGATCGACGACACCGAGATCGTCGAGTGCCGTTTTCCGCTTACGAAGCGCAGACGCCAAGACCTCCGCGGCGCTGGCGGCAGACGCCGGCGGCGTGATTTGAAGCTCGGCGGCGCCGAAGCGGATATGGACCTCGCGATCAATAGTGCGCGCGCCGAGTGCCATTGGCTCGCCGTCAATCGTGATTTCTTCCGCTGAGCCGGACAACGCAATCCGGGTCGCGCCGGCGTTCACCACCGCCTGCGCTTCCGCAACGGCGAGATCATGCGCTTCAAGCGACGTCAGCACTTTCGGGGTGATCGCCGTGTCGGAGAGCGCCTTCGCTGTGCTGTGTTGTTCCTCGAACTTCAGGAGGTCGGCATGCCGTCGGCGCGCGGCCAGGATCGCTGCACCACGACGGCTTTGTCGGATCCGCTCTTCGCCTTCAGCCAGGGCCGTTCGCGCGGCCTGCCGGTCGGTGCGCGCGGCATCGAGCGCGGTGCGCGCATCCACCACCTTCTGCTTCGCCGCCGACAATGTGTCAGCGACCCCGAGACGCTTTTCCCTTGCCTGGGTCAGCGCAGCGTCCGCTTTCGCCCGGGCCTGCGTCGCGTCGTCGTGGCGCTGCCGAAGGTCCGCGAGCGCCTTCACCTTGCCGTTGACCGCATCCTGCTCGGCACGACGGGTGGCGAGGATCTGGGCCGCCGCTCGCGCGATATCGAGCGAAGCAACCAGGCCGCTACGCGTCTGCGCGTCCGTGTTGTCCGCCATCTCGCGCTGGATAATCTTCAGGCGGACGCGAGCCGCCTCGAGATCTGAGAAGCTGCGCTCCAGCGTGGCCAATCGATCCGCGGCTTCGCGCGCCGTGGCCTCGGCGGCCTCGAGCCGCTCACGCGCGTCGGTCTGCCGGCCACGCTTCTGGCCGGTTGGTGTCCAGTAGATCTCATATTGAGCCTCGACCCGATCACTGACGCGGCGATAGGCAGCGCCGCCCATGATCGACCCAACTTCCGCCTCGAGCGTGGAGGTGACGGTGTCGCGCACGATCTGGCCGGGCGCGGTCACGGACAAGGCCTCGGTCTGGGCGACCCAAAGCAAACCGAGCGCGCCATAGGTCGCGACATCGCCGCCCCGGCTCGTGTCGCGGACCGAACCGAGCAGAGCATTCAAGCGCGCCTCGGCCTCCTCCCCTTGCGCACGGCCCTGAGGCCCCGAGACCTCGACCGATGCGCTGCGCAAGAAATGCTTGGTCACCGACCAGGGCGCGCCATCGACATCGAAAGCGACCTCGACCTCAGGACCGACCGCATCGCCATGTGGGGCGAATGATTGGGCCAGCTGATTGCGCGTGTTGAAGCGGACGAAAAAGGCTGCGCGCAACGCCTCGAGAAGCGTCGACTTGCCCGTTTCATTCGGCTCGATGACGACGTTGAGGCCGTCGGTGAGACCCTCGATCACGACGGGTGCGCGGAATTTCCGGAAATTCTCCACCGCGATGCGACGAATGACGAAGCTCATGCCGGCTCCCCCCGGCTATATTCGACGAAGAGGCGCTCAAGGGCCCGCTTAGCGACCGCCGCATCCTCGCCGCCGCCTTCGATCCTGGCATTAAGCATCGTCGCCGCCGCCCCGAGCATGCCCTCGACGGCCAGGTCCGCAATGTCTTCTTCGCTCGGTCGACCCACCAGATCATCCGAGCGCACGTCGAGATACCGCAGCTGATGGCCGATATCGTTTTCGAGCCGACCCAGCATGCCAATCCGGTCGCCGAGACTGGTGATACCGGCCAGCGTCAGGCGCAAAAGCGTAGTGGGCGCGTCGATCGCGCCGAGGAGCAATTCGCACTCGGCGTCAAACGCTGCCTGGTCACTGACCATCCAGTCCCGCAAAAGCCATTGGAAGCGGCCCGTGCGGATCGGCGTGACGGACGGCTCCGCATCGGTCCCCAACTCGACGACGAGGGCCTGTCCGGGATCGTCCCGCTGGAAGCGGTCGACTTCGGGCGTGCCGGAATACCAGGTGCGGCCATCGACGCGGAGTGCTCCATGCCAGTCACCGAGCGCCAGATAGTCGAGGTTCGATCGGCGTGCGCGATCGGGCGCGATCTGGTTCTTCGTTTCGCCTTGCCAGCCGAAGTCGCGGATCGAACCGTGTGCGAGGCCGATGCGCAGGGTCGCGCCGGGCGTCTCCATCGATTCGAAACGGGCGGTGGGATCTTCGAGATTGTGTCGGTGCTCAAGCGGCGCGGGCAACAGCCAGACGCCGGGGTTCATCTCGACCGGCTGGGGCGTCGACAAAATGACGATGTTGTCGCTCGCCCGTTGACGGACGCGATCCCATAATCCGCCATTGCGCGCGAAATCGTGGTTGCCTGGAAGCAGCCACCAGCGACAGCTATGACGGCTCATCCGAGATATAGCTTGGACTATTGTCCGGTCCTCCGGCCCTTCGGTGTCGAAGATGTCGCCGGCAACGACGACGTGCTGTGCCCCGTGTTCGACCGCTGTGCGACCAAGCGTGTCGATTGCGTCGAACCGCGCCTCGCTAAGGCCGGCCCGGACTTCGGACTCGAAGCGCCCATACGGTTTGCCGAGTTGCCAGTCAGCAGAATGGATGAATTTCAAATTACCTCCCCCTGGTCAGGCGCTCCAGATCCGCGCTTGGCGCGAGAAGTTCTCGGCCGCCGCCGGCTCGAGCTTAACCGGCAGGACAATGCTCGGCACCCCCAAATATCCGGTCGCCCCTTCGCTGCCGTCCAACCCCGATAGGCAGAGCATTTAGCGCGTCAGGCGTTCGCGCGACCCGGCCAAGCAAGGGCCGCCTGCAGCACGACGTGGGCTTCCTTTATGAGCGTCACGTCGCGCTCCCACTGCCCATCCGGCCCACCGCGGAATTTCTCGCCATGCAGGTAGCTATTGCGCACTCGGCAAACGCCTTGGACAATTAACTCGTGCACGTTCTTTAAGGGCACGGGTATTTCGGGTGCCCATACAAGATCATTCATCAGGCGACGCGGAGGCGCGCCGATCAACGTCTTAGCGATGCCTTCGTCGACGACCGCGGCGAAGAATTCAGGCCCAAGATGGCGGGCAAACGCATCCCAATCGGCCTCAGCAGTCCCCTTGTTTAGCCGCATTCGGCCGGATCGCTTCAAAGCGTATTCGGCGTCGCCGAACTGTCTCGCGAAAGCCCCTGCAACGACGTAGGGATCGTCCAACTCAATCCTCCAATCCTTATTTGTCATCCAGCTAAATGTTGCATGCCAGTATGCGCTGTAAACGAGCTTTTTAATGATCAAACTAGGACGCTAAACCTTCTGTCTGCTGGATTGCGTGCGAATGGCCGGTTCCGGCTTAAGCAGACCTTCAGGTGTCGGCTGCGGACCGACCGAAGGTGGTCATTATCGGCCACCCGGGGCATTATTGGCTGCGGCAGCCTATCGTTGACCCGAAGCTTGTCAGCAGGCGAATGTCAGCGCCGTATGAGCCAATTCGAGATCGTCGAGGTGGTTCGTGTCGCTAACTTGCTTCAAGAAGCCTAACACGTGATCGGCCCAATCTTGCAGCATGCGCCTGCGGGGCGAGAGGTACAGCGCGCTGTTATACGCGCTGCGGACGTCGTCGCGGTCGGCATGGGCGAGCGCCATCTCGATCCAGTCCGCTCTGTAGCACTCGGCTTCATTCGCCCACGTTGAGGCCAGACCTCGAAAGCCGTGGACCGTCTGTCGGCCGCGATAGCCCATGCGGTAGCAGCCGTAGATCATGGTGTTCTGCGAAATGGGCTGCCCAAGCTTGTCCCCGCCAAAGACGTAAATGCCAGTCGAGAAGGTTCGAACGTCTTCGAGCAGAGACGCTACCTGACGCGGAAGCGGCACGATGTGCTCGCGCTCCATCTTCATTCGCGCCGCTGGCACGCGCCAAAGCGGCTCCGACCCGTCGAGCCCCTCGAACTCGTCCCAGCGGGCGCGCCGCGTCTCGTTGGTACGTGCCCAGGTCAGCAGCGTGAACAGCAACGCCGCACGGGTGACAGCACGCCGCCTGGGGTTCTCCTCGCCGTCGTAGTTATCGATCGCGCGCACCAGCGCCGGCAGCTCCTGCAGGCCCACCCGCGCCATGTGCCGCACCCGCGGCTTCGGCTTCAGCAGGTCAGATAGATAGGCCGCCGGGTCCTGATCCGCCCAGCCCTGCGGAATGGCAAAGCGATAGATCTGGCTGACATGCTGCTTGATTCGCCGGCTGACGTCGAGCGCGCCGCGCGCTTCCACGGTCCTCACCATGGCCAGCACGTCCGCGCTGGTGATAGACCGAAGCGGCCTGTCACCAAGCACCGGAAAGGCATCGCGCTCGAGCCGCGTCATCAGCCGCCTGGCATGGCTCTCGTCGAGATTGCCCTCGCAGTTCTCATGCCAGGCACGCGCTGCCTGCTCGAAGGTCTTGCCGGCTGGCGACTTGTTGCTGGCGCCGGGGTCCCTGCCCTGCCCCAGCGCCACCCTGGCCTCTGCGCGGCGGAGCCGCGCCTCTGCAAGGCTAAGATCGGGATAGCGCCCGAAGGAGAGCAGCTTCTCCTTGCTGTCGAAGCGGTACTTCATCCGCCAGAGCTTCGAACCATTGGGCCGGACGAGAAGGTACAGGCCCTCGCCATCGGCGAGCTTGTAGTCCTTCTGCCGCTTGGTTGCGTAGCGGACTTCGAGTTCCTTGAGTGCAATCTGGGGGTACTCCGCTGAGGATGCGGCGATTACCCCAGAAAATACCCCCAAAAGCAAATCGACGTTCTGGCGTTCGGTGGGGTCCAAAGGAGCCATCTGAGGCAACGCGACTCGCGGATAAGTCACGAAGAACAGGCATAAAAAAACCGCCTCAGGATGTCCTGAAGCGGTTTGGCATGTGTGTGATTGGTTGCGGGGGCAGGATTTGAACCTGCGGCCTTCAGGTTATGAGCCTGA
>NZ_DAMCTA010000010.1 GCF_032114135.1 Sphingomonas sp. | reverse complement strand
CTTCTGTCTCCCCTGCCCTTGCCGATGTGCCGCGCTGCGACCCGGTGCTGGAGGGCGCGAAGTTTCTCAAAGGTAAGGACGCTGAATACGCGGCCCGGCATGCCGAGCATGTCCGTGCCGTCTGCACCGCCCATGACAGCAGCGCCGATCGCTGGTCCCGGGTGCTTGCCGACCTTCACCTCGACGTCACCCGCATGATCGCCGCTGCCAACGCCAAAAACTGGGCCGGTGTCGCTGCGGGTCTCGACCATGCAGCCCCCCTACTCGAACAGCTGACGACACAGGCGAAGGCAGACACTGCCCGGCCCCGCACGCCATCCGAACCCGCAGACCCGCGGCTGCAGGGTTTTCTACGCCTCGCCACTGACGGCTATCGCCAAAGACTGGTCTCTGCCGGGCTCGCGCCGCCGACTTCGCTTCGCGCCGGCCTGTCCGATCTGTCGCGTGCGCTTCGGTCGGGCGGCAACGGCCAGCTCGCCACCGTCGCCTATGTCCTGGTCAGTGATCTGTCGGGCAACGCCGACGACCTGGCCGGCGTCCTCGCCGATGAAGCCGCCAGGAACGAACGCCACAAACAGGAAGGGCTGAACACCGCACTGGGCAACGTGAAGATGGAGCGCGAGAACCCGACGACCCTGAACGGCTACTGGTCCGGCATGGGTCAGCGGCTGTCGCACTGGGATTCCGTGTTCGAGTGGATGCTGATCGCCGCGATCATCGGCTCGATCTTTGCCATTGCCACCAAGCGCCGGCGGGTGGCCTGGAAGCTCGTGATCCTAACGCCGGCCATCTACCTGCCCATCCTGCTGATCCACGTCTTCCTGCCGATCTTCCCGCAGTGGGCACTCGCGCTGGCTGGGATCGTCGCGCTGGCAGCACTGTGGGGATACACCGAGCGCTACCGGCTGCTCTACACCGGTAAGGCGCCGTTCGGATCGCTGGAGGCAGCCCAGAGCAGCCCTGCGGCTCCTGCGGGACCTGTCGGGCCGCCAGCAGGGCCCGACACGCATGGCAGCGCCTATTGGGGCTCCACGGCCCAGATGCGGGTAATGGGGCATTTGCCGGCTGCGCACCACCAAACACCGGCGGGCTTTGCCCTCGGCCGCGCGATCGATGCCGTCCCCGGCGACAACCGCTTCCGCCAGTCCGGGCACATCATCACCTTTGCGCCCACCGGCTCGGGGAAGGGAACGGGCCTGGTGATCCCTACCCTGCTCGAATATCCCGGCTCGGCGCTGGTGCTCGACGTGAAGGGTGAGAACTACGCGGTCACCGCCCGTGCCCGCCGTGCGCTGGGCCAGGCTGTGTTTCTGCTCGATCCGTTCGGGGTGACGGGCGATCCCGCCCACGGCCTGAACTGGCTCGACCGCATCGATCTCGATAGCGAGGATTGCCTGGCACAGGCGATGACGATCGCCGATGCCTGTGTCATCCCGTCCGACAAGGGCGGTGACGATCACTGGGACGAAACCGCCCGCGATCTGATCCGTGGTGTCGTGCTCTACGTCGCCGGCATGCCCCCGGAACGCCGCAACATGGGCGAGGTGCGCCAGCTGCTTTCCTCCGGCGCCGAAGCGCTGGACGATACGTTGGCCGAGATGATGGCGAGCAATGCGGCCTTCGGTGTGGTGGCGCGGGCTGCAAACACCTTCTCCGGGATGGCTGATCGCGAGCGTGGTTCGGTGCTGTCGTCGGCGAGACGGCATACCGCATTCCTCGATGACCCACGGATCGCGCGCACCCTCGCCCGCTCGGATTTCTCGCTGCGCGATCTCAAGCACACACCGATGACGGTCTATGTCGTGCTTCCTGCCGACAAGCTGCGCGGCGGCAACGCCCGCTTTGTCCGGGGCCTGGTCAACGATGCGCTTGCCGGCGTGATGGCGGACACCGTCACGCCTTTCCACAAAGTGGCGTTCCTGCTCGATGAGTTCGCGCAGCTCGGCCGCATGACCGCGATTGAGGATGCGATCAGCCTGGTGCGGGGGTTCGGTGTCGCGCTGTGGCTGTTCCTTCAGGATATGGACCAGCTCAAAATCTACCCAAAGCGCGGCAGCTTCATCGCCAACGCGACCAGCCAGTTCTTCAACACGCGTGATCTGGAAACCGCGAAGTACGTCTCGGACAGTCTGGGCAAGGCGACTATCGAATTCGAGACCGCCAATAGGGGCAAGAGCGGCGGCAGCAATGTCGGCGGCGGTGGTGGATCGTTCAACCGCGGCAGTTCCTCCGGCGCCAGCCAGCAATTCCATGGCCGCGAGCTGCTGACCCCCGATGAGGTCATGCGCGAAAAGCGCGCGATCGTGTTCGTTGCCGGCGAACCAGCCTGGTTGCTCGACCGCATCGATTACCGCACCGACGCCGAATATCACGGGCGCTTCGATCCCAACCCGTATCACGCTGGTCCGCGGGCATGATCTGGCTGGTGCTCGCGATCGTCGTAGGCCTGATCCTCGGTAAGCTCATGGGGTTCATGGCCGTCGAATTCGTGATGCGGCCGCTCATTTTGGTTGGCCGGTGGGGCGCGGGGCTCCTCGGCGTTATCGCCCGTTGGGGCGGCCGCCTGCCCTAACGGTTTGTTTTGGCCGCTGCCTCTTCCTCGTTGAGGAGGGACCTTTTCTGCGCTGTCCGCCAGGATTGGCGCTGACATGCACACACCGCCTTATCCGCCCTTCTTCTCTGGAAGCATGCGGCCGTCAGGCCGCTTTTGTGGCGGAATTAGCCGGCACGGAGCAAAGGCGTATTGGCCCGAAGGGGCAATTCCGCATGTGTTCGACCTATCCGGCTGTAAGTCGCCAGCGGGTTAAGAGATTCTGTTAAAAATGAATCGTTAAGATAGTTAAGCTGGCTAAATTGGCTAAAAAAGCTTGGCTTTTCCGAGCCTTAAGGAAAGTGCTGGTGGGTGATACCCCGTGATTCGGTGTGTGAAACCCCGATGGTTGGGTGTGTGATCCCCCGAGCCTAAGGTGTGTGAAACCCCGATGCTTCAGATGCTGAAAAACACGCGAAACGATAGTTATCCACAGGGCGAGCGGCAGGCACCGCCTCCTTTGCCGCGCAGCACGTTATAACGATGTCCGACCTAGGGTGGGTGATACCCCGATAGTCACCGCGTAGGTGTGTGAAACCCCGATAGTCAGCGGCCGCGAGCGAGCTTGTCCATGCGTGCATCAACTTCAGCAGCTCGTTGGCGATCGGCGATGAACCGAGCGCGCCGCTCTTCCACCGCACGCTTCTTCTCGGCCAATGCCAATGCCTCAGCCTCACCCCGCAAGCGGAACAGCACGGCCGGGCTTTTATCCGCCGTCTCTGTTAGCTCCATCCCATACTCGGGTAGCTGATCAGCCTCGATCACACGCTTCAGCATCCGGTTAAACTCCTTGGGCTTGGCATCGCTACCGGTTTTGTCGCGAAGCACTTCCACCCGACACAACCAACCTCCTCGTTGGGTGCCAGCATGTTTGCGCGCGATGCGATACAATGCCCGCTCCAAACCCCCTGACAGCAGGAAGTAATCGGGGTGCATCGTGAGCAGCGACTTCTCGTTCACGATACCCTCGTAAACCCAATCCGAGAGAGTCAGCGTCATGCCTCTCGGCTGCTCGGTCTCTGCATCGGTGTCGAAGGTCCAGCTATCGAGCCAGTTGAAACCAGCTTTCTGCCGCCGCTTTGTCGCACGTATTGATGTTGTAATGGAGGTCGTCTGAAGCCGCAGGAGCGCCGCTTGCAGCTCCTGATAGTCGCGGCCGCCAGTGCTGCGCTTGATGGCGCGCAGAAGGTCATAGGGGGTGGTTGTCAGCGTTCGTGGCAGATCGTTCACGCCCTGCTGCTTCATGCGATTCAGCGTCGATGCAGCCCAGATCAAGATATCGGCGTCCCAAATCGTGGCCATGCCGTAGTCGGGGATTGCCTGCACACGCACCCATGCCTCACCATCCGGGCTGCGGTACTCGATCGGCTTCAATCGCTTGCGCTTTTGAAGCGAAAAAAACGGCCGCTCCATAACCTCCCGCTGATCCTTCAGCGGAAGATCACCCAGCGCGGGAATAAACAGGTCGAACTCAGGGCTCGGATCGCGCCGCTTGCTCACGGGGCGAACTTCGTGTGGCCTCGCTTGACCAGGTACTGGCGCAGCAGGCGTTCCGTAATAACGGTAAGGGGTTCACCGCCTTCCTCAACGCTAAGCTGGCGCAGGGTGCGGTGCATGTCCTCAGGAATGTGAATCAGGACCGGCTTCTTGCCAGGATGGCTGCTCCGCCGAGTGGGCGCCGTAGGCTCCGCCGAACGGGGTAATCTACTCGCAGGCGAGCGCTTCATCTGCATCTCAGGCTCCGGCGCGACCTCCTCGGGTCCCGGTGCCGCCTCGGGCTCGTCATCAAAAATACCAGCTAACGCGGAAGGCTTCTTCGCCATTATGCCACCTCGCTTATTTGCTTAGTAGTAAAACCGCTTAGTCGCTTAGCCTCTTCGTATGCGGTGCGTAATTCGGCAGCGGCTTTGCTGTCGGGCTCCGTCTCCGCTGCCGTCTTCCCAAGCGGTGTAGCTTTGTAGAAATCTTTTCGGAAATGAAGGCGGCTATCGAACAGGGTCACTCCCTTGGCAGCGAAGCCAGCATGTGCCTCCTGCCCTTCCCCACCCTGATGCGGAACCTGGGTCAGAATGACAGCGAACGGAGTGCCTGCTTGCTGGACCTGCTTCACGGTTTGCAGAACCGAATGAACGTCGAGTCCGCGGGGCGCGACAGGGATAATTACAAAGTCCGCCTGCTCGGCCGCTAACATGGCGATATCTTTCGAGTTCGCCGGCGTATCGATGATAATGAGGTCTATCTTGCCGCTGCCTCGCCCGCGAGAAATGTGGAGCGGGAGGCCGGCGACGCTGCTGTCCTTGACCATCACGTCATCGTTGTTGCGTCGCTCCGCCCAATAGAGCGCTGACCCCTGCCGATCATCAGCATCAAGGATCACGACGGCTGCCCCTTCCCGGGCAGCCTCTACGGCGAAGCCAGTGGAGAGGGTGGTTTTAGACTGCCCCCCCTTCTGCGCAATTACGGCCCAGACCTGCATACGAACTCCCACTAAGCGGCTAAGCGATTTATACCGCTTAGTCGCCTAATACAACTCCGCCGCTTAACCGCTTAACCGCTTAGTAAGGCTTGTCCTTGGCTTCGAGTGCTGCCGTGCGCTGCGGCGTTCGCTCGCTGGCCATGGAAAAGCCGCTCGTAATAACCCGTTGGATGATCCGCGGACACCGCGTCATCCTTGGGAAAATTGCCGACGCAGCGGAACAAGAATGTCCTCGATGACTGGCGCGCGATCTAGGCGGAGCGCGGCGCGGCGGATGCACAACGTGATCGGCCGGCGTTCCTGCTGGCCCATTGAAATCTGCATCGAACTGCCGCTCGCCTCCTGTTGGGCGCGCGTCCTCCATGCCCGGTATTCACCACCCGAGATGTGAGCAGCCACGCCTACATGGCTCAGGCGCTGCGTGGCGTCGATCCGTTCAACCGTCGCGGCCGCATATCCGAGAGCGGCCGTGAGACGATCCCGAACCACTTCCTCGACAATCATCATGCCGCCGAAGCCACCCATCCGGTCTCGGCTAGCCGTATCCTCGAGCGAGAGTAGGAACAGCATCGCGCCCTGCTCGGTGAGGCGGATGGAGGTACCGCGATCCTGGCTGATAACGAGGTCTGACCCGTCCAGCCGCACGTCGGCGCCCTTGGTGCGATCGAACAGGCGATTGTCCCCGTAGAGAGCGGACTGTTCGAGTTGCTCTCCGAGCTTGGGATCCTCCATCTGCATGGGCCTCAGGATGCGCTGAGAGGGGCCGCCAACGATCGCGAGCGCCAGGAAGGTGGTCGAGCTCTGGTTTCGACGCTCAGCGGGGATCATGCCGCTTGCATCGGAGATGAGCTGCCCCTGATCCACCGGTGCGATGGCCTTCGCCAATATGTGATCGTGAAGGGCCCGGGTAATTCCATCGTGGAGATCCTCGGCGGTCCTGAAGCTCTCGCGGAAGAAGCCGCCCTCCCAGGCCTGAACCTCATCGATGAAGGCCTTCTGGGCCGCCTCTGGGTCGACGCCCTGCTGGATGAAGGCGAGAACGGGTCGGCTATCCCGCGCCTCGCGATACTCTTGATGGGTGGCGGAGATTGTCGAGCCGGCGGGCACGAATCCATACCGAGGCCCAAGGATGAGCACGACCACATCGGCCGAGCGCAGGCCCTGCATGCAGGCGACCTGAGACGAGTTAGGTTGCGCGCCGAAGTCCTCAGCCATCACGGCCTCATTGCGCAGTGCGACTACAGCGCGCCGGGCTGCGTCTCGATATGGCTCGAAACCTGAGATGAGCGAACTGATGAAGACCTTCATAATCGGCGCTCCCTTGCTGAATGCGCCGCCTTCTCCCTTTCTCAAGCGAGATCGTCGTCAGCACGGAGCCGTCGGGATGACGCTTCCGAGATGATTCCGTTCCATGCGGAAGGAGAAGCGGCGGATCTATGAGTGGCGCTCTCTTTGATCACAATGATATCCAGCAACGTGTCGAAGGAGATCTCGGTGATCCCGTTGTTGTCCTGCCGATTGCCCCCTTGCCTATAATCAACAAGATCCGTGCGGCTTCCCCATAGGTGGGTGAACACGCTCTTAGAAAACGCCCGACCGAGACCAACCGCTTATTGGCTTATTCGCTTATTCGCTTAGTGTGCGCTGATGCCACCTTCCATCAAACCATGCGAACTGCGCCAGCTCGGCGTTGCTGATCGCGGGCGGCTCGCCCTTTCGCCAAAAGCGCAGCATCTTGCCTCGGTCATCCAGATCGGATTCGGTAACGACGGCACGCACAGCCTGGATGAATTGCCCGTGGCTAAACACATAGGCGAGGCCGGGAGAGGGCAGGGCGGCGAGCCGCGCAAGCGCCGCTTCTGCACGGCGAAGCAATGCCCCGAAGCTCTCCGCGTCGTCGCCATCGCAATAGGTGGGATTGGCGTCGGTCCAGTACCGCTCAAGGTGCGGCATTCGCTCACTGCTGCGCGTGCCGTTCCAGCGGGACGGCCGCAGATAGGTGAACTCCTCGATTGGCCACACCTCCACCGGCACATCAGGGAAGCGCTGGATCGTGGCCTCAGCGGTTTGACGGGTGCGCAGATAGGGGGAGGTCACGATTAGCGTAGGCGGTTCGGTCCATGCCCGAGCCACCTCGCGCGCTTGGCGCCATCCCAGCTCGGTAAGTTCGATGGACGCAAGGTCATGGCAGGGCACCCCGGCGTTGCCGGTGCTTTGGCCATGCCGGATGAAAACTGCCCTCATGCCGCCGCCTCCTTAGCCGCCAGCTCCCGCAATCCCTTGTAGAGCGTCGTGCGGCTGACTCCGTATCGCTCGGCCACCGCCGTCACGGTCGCCTCCGGATCGGTCAACAGCAACCGCGCTTCGCGGAGCTGCCTTGGGGTGAGGGCAGGGGGGCGACCGCCCATACGCCCGCGGGCCCGCCCTGCGGCCAGGCCGGCTCGGGTGCGTTCGCCGATCAGGTGACGCTCGAAGTCGGCCAGACTGGCAAAGATATTGAACACCAGCTTGCCCGATGCCGTCGTCGTGTCGATCGCCTCAGTGAGGCTCTCGAAAGCGATGCCGCGGTCCGCCAGTTCGTTCACCGTCGCTATGAGGTCGGGAAGAGACCGGCCAAGCCGGTCCAGCCGCCACACCACCAACGTGTCACCAGCGCGCAACGCCTTCATCGCCTGCGCTAGCTCGGGCCGATCGGCGTGCTTGCCGGAGGCGTGCTCCGAATAGATTGGCTCACATCCCCTGGCACGCAGCACGTCAAGCTGCGGAGCGAGATCCTGGTCGGCGGTGGACACGCGCGCATATCCGATCCGGCGGGTACCAGCCTGGCCGGGCAGGGGGGTAGCGGCTATGTTCAACATTCAACCTAAACAAGATGTTTTCTGATCTTAGATTGTTGCACGGGTTTTTGAACGGATCAACACCATAGTTGGCTGGATTTTCGGCTGCCGCCGGCAGTGTGCATCAAACGGCCGTTTTTTGGACGCCAGGGCAGGAAGCAACAGGTAAATTCGGGTTAGCTAGTAAGCGAACAGGGCAACCCTCGTCAGGTGGCAAAGAGATAGCGTTGATGGGCGAGATCGGGCCAGCCGCGGACTGTCGGTTTCTGGCGCTTCGAAATGGAGGTCAGCCGCTTCTGAGCGTCGCAGCATCATTGCATCGACAACCCGCTTCTGGCACCCCTCCGCCTCTGTTCTGAGGGGGCGGCGTGGCAGACGGAAGCACCATCGAGTGGTGATAGAAGGCCGCCGCATTGTGGTGGTAATTTGACACTTGAAGAGATCCAACGGGGGCAAACCCTTTCAGGCATAGCCCACGAGAAGCTGGTCAGCGTTGTGGCCGCAGAGATGCGGGGGGCTGATTCTCTCGAATTGACCTACAAAATCGAGGGCGTGCTCGGAGAGCGGCTGCTGTCGAGAGCTGACGAAGATGGCATCGCGATTGCGACGGCCCAACGCCCGTTTACGTTCAAGGGTGAGGCCGCCTCCTTCCAGCTGGCTTGCGAGGCCAAGCGAATGGATCTAGCTTTTCTCTTCGACCCAATGATGGCCGTCCACACTGCCAATGTGGACCCTCTCCCGCACCAAATCACTGCCGTCTACGAGTCCATGCTTCCGCGGCAACCGTTGCGGTTTCTGCTGGCTGACGACCCCGGTGCCGGCAAGACTATTATGGCCGGCCTCTATATACGCGAGCTCATCATGCGCGCGGACGCCAAGCGGATCCTGATCGTCGCGCCTGGCAGCTTGGTCGAGCAGTGGCGGGACGAGCTGTCCGAGAAGTTCGGGCTGGAGTTCCGCGTCTTTACCAACGATCTCGAGCGATCGTCTGCGAATCCCAACCCTTTTGAGGAGCACCACCAGCTCATTGTCCGGCTCGACCAGATGTCTCGCAACGACGAGCTGCGCGAGAAGCTCTGCCGAGCCGGTTGGGACCTCGTCGTCTTCGACGAAGCCCATAAACTAGCGGCCCATTTTTTCGGGACTAAGCTCGAAAAGACTGGTCGCTATCAATTGGCGGAGGCGCTCGGTGCCGTGACGCGTCACTTGCTGCTGATGACAGCGACGCCGCACAACGGCAAGGAAGAGGACTATCAGCTCTTTCTGTCGCTGCTGGATTCCGACCGCTTCTATGGCAAGTTCCGTGACGGTGTTCACAAGGTGGACGCCAGCGACCTGATGCGGCGGATGGTGAAGGAGGAGCTCGTCAAGTTTGATGGAACGCCCCTCTTCCCGGAACGCAAAGCTTATACGGTCAACTACACCCTGTCGGATTTGGAAGGGGCCCTCTACGAGGCGGTCACCCAGTACGTGCAAATGGAGATGGGTAAGGCCGACAACCTGGATGGGAAACGCAGGGGCTCCGTCGGCTTTGCCCTAACCGCCCTCCAGCGCCGGCTCGCTTCCAGCCCGGAGGCGATCTACCAATCGCTTCGTCGGCGCAAGGAGCGCCTGCAGGCTCGGCTTCAAGAGGAGAAGCTTGGATCCCGCGGCCGCAAAGTCGCCGCCAACAATTTGGACATTCCCGACGATGACGAGGATCTCGACGCCGCCGAGCAGGAGATGCTTGAGGAATCCGTCATCGACGACGCAACGGCAGCTCGCACAGCCGCAGAGCTAGAAGCGGAGATTCTGAGCCTCGCGGACCTACAAGCCAAGGCCAAGGCCGTGGTTGACTCCGGGGTGGACCGCAAATGGGAAGAGCTGTCGCGAATCCTGCAGCAGAACCCGGAAATGCATGACGCTGAAGGCCGTCAGCGCAAGCTCATCATCTTCTCTGAGCACCGCGACACCCTGAACTACCTGCTCCACAAGGTTTCAGGCGTCCTTGGCAGCGACAAGGCTGTCGTCACCATCCACGGCGGGACCCACCGCGATGAACGTCGCAAGGTCCAAGCTCTATTCCGATCTGATCCCCAGGTCCGCGTTATGATCGCCACAGACGCCGCAGGCGAAGGCGTCAACCTTCAGGTTGCGAACCTGATGGTGAACTACGACCTGCCCTGGAACCCCAACCGTTTGGAACAGCGGTTCGGCCGCATCCACCGGATCGGCCAACAGGAGGTCTGCCACCTTTGGAATCTTGTGGCCAAAGAAACCCGCGAGGGTGTGGTCTATCACCGTCTTTTGCAAAAGCTGGAGGTCGAGTCCGACGCGCTGAAAGGCCGCGTGTTCGACATTTTGGGCGAGGTTTTCGAAGATACCAGCCTCAAGAGCCTCCTGCTCGACGCCATCCGCTACGGCGACCAGCCTGAGGTGCGCGCTCGGCTGACCAAGAAGATCAACGACGCCCTCGACCACGATCACCTCAAGTCCCTTCTCAACCGAAACGCTCTGGCCGAGCAGAGCATGACGCCTGACCGCCTGTTTGCGGTGAAGGAGGAGATGGACAGGGCAGAGGCCAGGCGGCTTCAACCGCACTTCGTTCGCTCATTTTTCCTAAAGGCCTTTGCCGCCCTCGGCGGCACGATCCACCAGCGCGAGGCTGGCCGGATGGAGATTACCTACGTGCCGGCCGAAATCCGCGAACGCGACCGGGTCATCACCGGCCGAAACCGGCGCGAGCGCGAGCCGGTGCTGCAGCGGTACGAGCGCATTTGCTTTGAGCGTTCCGCCATCCAGCCCCTCGACCGCCCCAACGCGGCTCGCGCCGTGCTGATGCATCCTGGCCATCCCTTGATGATGGCTCTGGCCGACGTCGTATTGGAGAAGAACACCAACCTACTTCGCCAAGGCGCCATCTTCGTTGATCCCGCTGACGACGGCCTAGAACCCAGCTTGCTCTTCCTGCTGACACATGACGTCAAAGCGCATGACGGCCTAGTAATCTCTAAGCGAATGCAATTTGTTCGGGTGACACCCGACGGCAGCACCAGCTTCGCCGGCTGGGCGCCGCACCTTGACCTCGTCCCTTTGAACGAGGCGGAGCGACAATTCGTTCACCCGATCACCGAACAGTCCTGGCTGTCGGGAGATCAAGAGCAGCGCGCCATCAGCCTGGCAGCAGACAGCCTCGCCCCGCAGCATTTCCAGGAAGTCGCCGCCACGCGCATCGCCCACATCGATAAAACGCTTACTGCGGTTAATGAGCGTCTGACCAAGGAAATCACGTTCTGGCAGGACCGTTGGGTCAAGCTCAGTGAGGACAAGTCGGCCGGCAAGGACGTAGCCCTCCCTCTTGGAAACGTCGTCCGAACGCTTGATGAGCTTCAAGGACGGCTCGATGGGCGCAAGCGCGAGCTGCAACTCATGCGGCATATCACCAGCGCCACTCCCGTGGCGCTTGGGGGCGCCCTCGTCATCCCGGAAGGTTTGATGCGTAAGATGCGCGGCGACGCCCCAGAAGATCCCTTGTCAGCGGCATTCGCGGCTGACGCCGCTGCCCGCGCCAGGATCGAACGGATCGCCATGGAGGCTGTGAAGGTTGCCGAGGAGGCTAGAGGCTGCACCGTCGTCGATGTCTCGGCGGCGAAATGCGGCTGGGATCTCACGTCGTATCCTCCCGCAATCAGTGGCAGACCGGCAGCGCCGCGGCACATTGAAGTGAAAGGACGGATCAAGGGCGCGAGCACCGTCACCGTCACCCACAATGAGATCCTCTACGCATTCAACCAAGGCGATAAATTCATCCTGGCGATCGTCATTGTCGAACAAGACGGCGCCCACCAAGGGCCGCACTACATCCGCAATCCCTTTACCCGCGAGCCTGAATGGGGCGTCGCATCCGTAAACTACAACCTGGGTGAACTGCTCGCCCGCGCCGAGGCAGCATGACTAACCCAATAATCCAGTGCCCTAAGAAACTGATCGAAGTAGGCCTGCCGCTAAACAAGATAAATTTTGCCTCTGGCCGCGAAAAGAACATTCGCCATGGCCATCCCAGCACACTGCATTTATGGTGGGCGCGGCGTCCCTTAGCGGCCGCGCGAGCAATCATCTTTAGCCAACTGGTAAATGATCCGTCTTGGAAGTGGGAGATCGAGAACACCGGCGAGATTCCACCGGCTCACTTCAAAGCGTCGTGGGCAAAGAGTCGTAAGCGTTTGTTCGCGATTATCGAGGATCTAGTTGAGTGGGAAAATACCAACCGCAGTGATGTCATCGAGCGAGCCCGCGCTGAGATAAAGAAGTCTTGGCTTGAGACGTGCGAGCTGAACGCATCACATCCGGAGGCAGAGACGCTCTTTCGGCCTGATCACCCCCCCGCATTCCATGATCCCTTTGCGGGCGGCGGGGCGCTCCCTTTGGAAGCTCAGCGGCTTGGCTTGCGATCCTTCGCGAGCGATCTGAATCCTGTCGCCGTCGTCATCAACAAGTCGATGATTGAGATACCGTCCAGATTTTCAGGGCGAGCTCCGATAAATCCAGAAGCTCGGGACGAGAAGGGCTTGGCTCCGCGCCAGTGGCGCAGAGCTCAGGGCCTTGCGGATGATGTGCGTTACTATGGCAAGTGGGTCCGCGACGAGGCTGAGCGTCGCATCGGTGCGCTATATCCTAAGGTGCTGGTGACTGACGAGCTGGCAGGCCAGCAACCGTCATTGAGGCACATGGTGGGCGAGAAGCTCACTGTTATCGCGTGGCTTTGGGCAAGGACCGTAAAAAGTCCTAATCCTGCCTTTCGCCATATCGATGTGCCACTGGCGTCGTCCTTCGTCTTGTCTACCAAAGAGGGCAAAGAGGCTTACGTAGAGCCCATTGTTCAAGGCGATACATACACGTTCGAGACCCGCCTCGGGAAACCAACGACATTAGCTAAGTCTGGAACGAAGAGCGCTGAACGTGGTGCAGATTTTAGATGCCTAGTGTCAGATACGCCAATAGAGGCAAACTACATTAGGAGCGAGGCGAAGGCAGGCCGGATGGGCGCCCGCTTGATGGCGATAATCGCAGATGGCCCGAAAGGGCGCGTCTACGTGAGCCCTCAAAAGAGCGATGAAGAAGCGGCCGCTTGTGCATCGCCGGCTTGGAAGCCGGAGGTCGAGTTCTTCCAAAAGGCTCTTGGCTTCCGCGTTGGTAACTACGGCTTCAACAAATGGAGCGATCTGTTCACCCCGCGACAGCTTACCGTCCTATCGACTCTAAGTGAGCTTGTTAATGAGGTACGCGTCAAGGTACTCAAAGAATATGGTGACACTGCTGAACCTGGCGCATCACTAGCTGAAGGGGGTAATGGAGCTCGAGCATATGCTGACGCGATCAGTGTTTATCTCGCCTTCTTGGTGAGCCAAGTAGCCAACCATTCCGCATCGGTTTGCGGTTGGAACAGTACTAATACGCAGATGCGTAGTGTGTTTTCGCGTCAGGCATTGTCCATGGTTTGGGACTATGCTGAAAGTAATCCGTTCTCCGACTCTTCGGGTAGCTATAACAATCTGTACGAACGTCAAATCAAAGGCTTTGAGGCCCTCGGGGATCCACTTGAAGGGACCGTCGTACAGCAGGATGCCCAAAGACAGGAAATCAGCCGCAACAAGGTTGTTTCAACGGACCCGCCTTACTACGACAATATCGGCTATGCAGATTTGTCCGACTTCTTCTACGTGTGGCTTAGAAAGAATCTTCGGCCAGTCTACCCGGAACTTTTCGGAGGGATCGCGGTGCCGAAGGCGGAGGAGCTGGTAGCTACACCCCATCGGCATGGTGGACGACGCCAGGCCGAAGCATTCTTTATGGACGGCATGACCTCGGCCATGAAGCGCATCTCGTCGCTTGCACATCCAGCACTGCCGGTCTCAATCTACTACGCATTTAAGCAATCAGAAAGCGACGCGGAAGACGGCACGACGAGCACTGGCTGGGACACCTTCCTCGAAGCTGTAATCCGTGCGGGATTTTCCATTAATGGTACCTGGCCAATTCGTACTGAGAAGGAGGGGCGGACGCGCGGTAACAGCAGCAATGCACTAGCTTCGAGCATCGTTCTTGTATGTAGAAGACGGGCCGAAAGCGCTCCGTCCATATCGCGCAGGTCCTTCCTGAGGGAGCTCAACGCAGTTTTGCCGGACGCGCTCGATGGAATAACTCGCGGGACCGGTGATGAAGTATCGCCCGTCGCACCAGTTGACTTGTCTCAAGCTATCATCGGTCCAGGTATGGCAATATTCTCGAAATATGCCTCTGTTCTCGAGGCTGACGGGTCACCCATGACCGTTAAAACTGCCCTAGGTCTGATTAATCGCTTTCTTGCTGAAGATGACTTTGATCCCGACACACAGTTTTGCCTCCGGTGGTTTGAACAATATGGTTGGGCGGATGGCGCTTTTGGAGAGGCAAACACACTGGCCATGTCGAAAGGAACTGCGGTTAACGGCGTTCAGGCTGCCGGTGTCATTGAAGCATCTGCTGGTCGTGTGCGTTTACTTCGGTGGTCTGAGTATCCCAGCGGCTGGTCACCTAAGTCGGACACGCGAATGCCTGTCTGGGAAGTGCTGCATCATCTAATTCGGTTGTTCAAAGAGCGAGGTGAAATCGGTGCAGGAGGGCTCATAGCATTGGTGGCGAGCAAGGCTGATTCTGCTCGCCAATTGGCCTATCGCCTCTATACGCTCTGCGAACGCGCCGGGTGGGCTGATGATGCACGCGCATACAATGAAATCATCACAAGCTGGGGAGCGATAGAAGACGGCGCGGCAAGAGCCACACCGCTCTATCAGCCGCGTTTGTTTGATGCTTGAGAGGCATTCAATGAAGTCTTGGAAAGAGATCGCGATTCCGCACAAGGATGTCCTCGAGGGCACCCTGATGCAGTCGGAGTTCGCAGCCGACATTAGCGCCGTACACTCGGGTAAGGCGACGATCGAATATCAAGACGCTGCTTCGTTCTATGAACGAACCTTTATCACCGAGGGTATGCGCCTTCTATTAACCCAAGTGGCCCAGCGACTTGCAGGCCAAGGCGGTGAGCCCGTCATTCAGCTGCAAACCGCATTCGGAGGTGGCAAAACTCACACCCTGCTTGCTGTCTATCACCTAGCCTCCCGTAAGTGCCCACTCGATGCGCTAGCAGGCATCCCAGCGCTAATTGATCAGGCAAAGCTCATGGATCCGCCTCAGGCAGCGGTCGCAGTGCTTGATGGGACGAACATTGGCCCGGCTCAGCCCCGACGTTATGGCGGTGTGACCGTCAACACGCTTTGGGGCGAGCTTGCCTGGCAACTCGGCCGGGCCGAGGGGTATGCTTTAGTACGGGAAGCCGACCAGAGCGGTACGTCTCCAGGTAAGGAAGTGCTTCGCTCTCTAATCGCGGCCGCGGCTCCATGCGTGATCCTAGTCGATGAGCTGGTTGCCTACGTTCGCCAGTTCGGTCCCGGCGAGAAGCTGACCGGAGGGACCTACGACAGCAACCTGTCTTTCGTTCAGGCGCTGACCGAGGCGGTCAAGCTGGTTCCCAACGCCATTCTGTTGGCGTCGCTCCCCGAGTCCGAAATCGAGGTCGGCCACCGTGGTGCAAAAGCGCTTCGGGCCATGGAGAAGACCTTCGGTCGGGTGCAGGCGCTATGGAAACCAGTCGCTACCGAAGAAGCCTTTGAGATTGTCCGCCGGCGGCTCTTTGAGCCGGTGCGGGACGAGAAGGCGCGCGATGCCGTGTGTCGCGCATTCGCCGACGCCTATGTCGCCGAAGGCGCCGCCTTGCCCGGCGAAACCCGTGAAGCGCGCTACTATGAGCGCATGGTTCAAGCTTATCCGATCCACCCGGAAGTGTTCGACCGACTCTATGAGGACTGGAGCACGCTAGAGAGCTTCCAACGGACGCGTGGCGTCCTGAAGCTGATGGCCAAGGTCATCTTCCGCCTATGGAAGGACGACAACAAAGACCTAATGATCATGCCGGGCAGCCTGCCGCTCTATGACGCAGGATCGCGCAGCGAATTCACCAGTCACCTCTCGGGCGGCTGGGATCCCGTCGTTGAAAAGGACATTGATGGTGAACGTGCTGAAACGACAGAGCTCGAGGCTAAGGAGCCCCGCTTTGGCCAGGTGAATGCAGCGCGCCGAGTTGCCCGCTCGATCTTCCTAGGAAGCGCACCATCGTCGGTGAATACCAGCGCCGGCAACCGCGGATTGGATCGGGCTCGCGTCCTGTTGGGCGCTATGCAACCCGGGCAGACATCTTCGGTCTATTCCGACGCCCTGAACCGATTGGCCGACCTTCTACACTATATGAGCGCCTCCGGCGACAAGGGGCAGAACTCCACCCGCTTCTGGTTTGATACGCGGGCAAACCTCCGCCGCGAGATGAACGATCGTCGCTCCCGGTTCGACGAACTTCAGGTGCGCGCTAAGATTGCGGAGGCTGTTAAGTCGGGCTTCGGCCCCGCGTCGATGTTCGACGGGGTGCATGTCTTCACGCCACATGCTGACATTCCCGACGACAGTGGCCTGCGGCTTGTTGCTCTTCCGCCTGATCGTTGGTTTTCGAAGGAAGAGACACGGCTCGCCGAAGATACCGTCTTGGAGGTCACGCGGGCCCATGGCACCGCGCCGCGCCACCGCTGCAACCGGCTTATGTTCATCGCCGTCGACAGCAACATTGCAGAGCGCCTGCGCCAGTCCGCGCGCACCGTCTTGGCTTGGGCTTCGATCATCAAGGACGTCGAAAACGGGACGCTTAACGTCGATCTGAACCAGAAGCGGCAGGCGGAACAAGAGCTGCGCGCGGCTGAAGGGGCGCTACCCCGCACCGCGCGCGAAGCCTACTGCTGGCTTCTCGTCCCACACCAAGCGGCTCCCGAAAACAAACCCGTTGTCGAGGCCTTCAAAGTGCCCACTGGCGGCGCGTCGGCTGGCGCGGAAATCGAGCGCATCTGTGCCGACAATGAGCTGGTGATCGCCAACTGGAGCGCTGTCCACCTGCGCCAGCTGTTGAAGGATTTCTACTGGTCCCACGACGAGGCCGTCGCAGCCAGGGCGGTTTGGGATGACATGCAGAAGTATCTCTATCTGCCGCGCCTGAAAGACAGGGAGGTATTGGGGCGTACGCTGCGCACGGGCGCCGCTTCCCGAGACTTCTTCGGCATCGCCTATGGCCGCGGTGTCGATACCTACGAGGGGTTCTCACTCGGCGCCGGGGATGCGCAGTTCGACGATACGGTGCTTTTGATCGAACCAAATGCAGCGAAGGCTTATGAAGATGTGCACCGCAAGCCGGAACCGATCCCGCTCCGAGGCGAACCGCCAACCCCCGATACTAGGCCTAACGACAGCGGCACGCCGTCGACCGGAACGTCACCCACTGCACTGCCAGTACAACCGCAGTCGGCGGCAAAGCCGACCGGACTGAGCGCGTTCTTCGGTTCGGCAGAGATCCCATCAGCGACAGCTAAGATGCACCTCATGCAGCTAGCTGATGAGATCATCGCGAACCTCGTGGCCGACCCAAACGCGCAGGTTCGTGTGACGCTCGAGATTTCCGCTCAATTCGAGAGTGGCGCTCAGGAGGTCACGAAACGCTCGGTCTCGGAGAACGCAACAGCTTTGAAGTTGAAATCCGCAAATTGGGAATAAACAATATCGGCTGCTAGGGCTGCAACCGGAGGAGCGCTTCTGGCTTGGCCATCACCGGATCCAGGTCGGGGTCGGTACATCAAACGGGCCAGAATACGCTAAGCGCCGTCAGCTCTGCGCGGGTGGAGAATAGCCAGGGCGGCGCGTACGAAGCCCTACAGAGAACATCCTGGCGCACGGCACTTGGACATCAGTGGGGCTAGCCTGCGCGAACCTTGCCAAGGCAAAAATAACCCGCCGCCTTATTTAGGCAGCGGGTCCAACAGAATAGATCGATAAATTAACGAAGGCCGGCTGAGATGATTCGCGCATTTGGTTTCAGGCCAAATTTGACACCCGCCGCATAGCCTGCGGCATTACCCGCACGTAGCTCTTGCTCGATCAAGTCTAGCTCGTAGCTCGTGTACAAGGGACTGTCCTGATGCGGCTGCGAGGTTTTTACCGCTTCCCGCTCCCCATTCGAGGAGAAACCGACCTTCCGCATCAGTGAGGCGAAGATGGTCATGTCCAATTTCTCCTTTCCACAAGGCGTCCAATTCTGGACCATACATCGCAATCAGTGAATGACTGGTTGACGCTCGTTGAGCAAACTCAAGGTGTCTACCCAATGAGTGAGCCAACGCGGAAACCGCGATCACCGTTCCTCCCTCCCTTACTATATAAGAACGCATCATCGCAAGGGTACCTCCGAGGCTTAGGGTATCATCCACCAGGATGTATGGCCGGTCGCGGGACACCTCCCCGGTAAAGCTGGGCTGGTACACGAAGCGCGGAAAGCGACCGAGTTTAGTGCGGCCGACTCGCGCAGCCTGTTTGATGGTCACATTTTCGTGGCCCGTGAGTGCGATTCTCAGGCGAGCGGCATGCGCGTATGGTAATGCATTACGGCTACTAAGCCGCCGCCCCGCATCATAATCGATGGCATCATCATCATCGAAGCCGGGATGCGGAAAAGCCACGATTGGCGCGACACCTCCTGTAAGAACTAGCCCTACAAGCTCATCTTCAACGCTTTGACGCCATACGAAATCCACCAATTCCGTAGCGGCGCCGAAATCCGCTTCAGTTTTTGCTCGGTTATAAAGTGCCGCGACCTTCGCCTTGTCGATAGCACCCCGCTCTTCGGTGCCATGTAAAACAGAAAGCTTGGTGTGGACCAAGGCTCTTTCACAAGACGGAAGATTCCACGCCTCTCTGCTATGCGGAGGCCGAAAGGCCGCCATTCCAAGCTGCTGGGAAGCGGTAGTGTTCATAAATACCCCCAGCAACTCTATGCCGTCGCCGGAAAACGGCGAATGTTTTTGAAACCATCGCCTTAGCTTCAAGGGACGGACGGAGACGGGATTATAATCGGTTTGCGCGCCAACGCAACGACTTTGACGCGCTGATCCGCTTTTTTTGATTTCCTTGATATGGTCCGTTGTTACTTGATGACCTTGATTTCCTTAATTTCCTTGATGGGTGTGTTTTGACGTGCTATGGCGTGATTGTTGTTGTCTCGGAAAGTGTGCTCATGGATGTCGCAGAGGGCAAAAAGCGAGTCAGGGGCGGTGGTAGCGGCAGCAGCTTTTTCGCGCTGGGACCTGACGTTTGGGAGAAGCTACAGACAGCGCCTACCTCTAACCGGCTCTACCTTATCCTAGCATACCTGGTGCTGCTCGCCGGCACTGGAAGCGATCATCGACTCACTAAATGGTCAGCCAAAGCTTGCGATGAATATGTCGGCATCGGTAAGCCGCGCGCGAAACATGCAATAGAGGAGCTTATCGCTGCCGGCTTGATCAGGCACACCGAGGCGGCGACGCGCATGGCCCCACAGTATGAGTTGCCTGAACTGCCGCGCGACGCCGAGCCGATCTTTCTGCCCGTGCAGATTGTCACCGGCCTAGGTCAGGAAACCCCGGTGTTACGCCGTGTGCGTGAGGCCGGCGATCCGCTGCTTCTCGTCCTATTGATCGACCTTTATGCGGCGATAGTTACCGATGCGACGCACGGTGTTCCGATTAACGAGGTTCGCCAGCTCGCCCCTGAACCATCAGCTCGCAAGATATCTGAGACAGGCGTGCATGCACTTTGGGGTTTAACTCACGGCTATCAAACGCAAGCTTGGCAAAAGCCTTGGGTTGAAAAACATCTGGTTCCGGGCCCCGGTAAAAAGCCAGATTGGCAACCGCTGTGGGATCGTCTCGATCTGCTTAAAAAAATGGGCGCCATCTGGTGGGAGCCTTGGGTGTTCGACAGCGACGCTCCAGACGCAGAGCCGCTGATGCCCGTCGATCTGGGTGTTCTTAGCAGCTACGCCGCGGCCGACGATGAGGCAAAACTCATCTTAGTAGCCTTCCGTGCCACGCTCGCGCTGCTCGCTGAACGCACTTACATGATGGATAGCAGCGGCTCTTCGATCTTCTTGCCACTGCCGGTGCATCACCAACCGCCTGCGCTGCGTGGCGTCCTGCGCGTTCGCGTCGAGGCTGATACGCCAGGCCGACGACGCGCATATGCCAAGCGCCGAAGACTTGTAGAGGGCTATCGGGCTGGGTTTGAACAAGTTCTCGCTGACGCTGAAGCGTTACGCTTCGACCGACCTTTGCACCTAGATTTCACTGCCTCGTAGCGTCGCCATGCCGATCGCACCTGAACATCGCTGGCTGTACCCCATCGATTGGGCTGAACTTTCCCGGCTAATCCGCTTTCGAAGAGCAAAGGGTCGGTGTGAGCACTGCCAGCGGCCCCACGGCCGCGAGGTGATCCATCTCGGCGAAGGAACCTGGTGGGACGAGGATGCCAAGGCTTGGCGTGACGGACGGGGCAAGCGGGCCCGCCCCCTCAAGCTTCAGGCCAATCTATCACACACTCAGCTTTTGTTTGCCGGCATGGACCCGCCTAGCCCGCTCATGACTCGCGTCGTGCTAGCTAGCGCCCATTTGAACCATGATCCCGGTGACAATCGACCGAGCAACCTCGCCGCCCTGTGCCAGCGATGCCACATGATCCATGATGCTCCCGAACATCGCCGACGGCGGTGGCTGAACCGCTTCAGACAAAATGCGATCCGAGACCTATTCGCATGAGAAATGACCCGATTGCGGTCAGCTCCCATCCCGGCCCTCATGGCCACTAGCCTGGATGGCCCGGGCCTATTCGATAACCATCACGCGCACGTAGCGCTCCAGCATCCTCGCCCGATCCCCGATCAGGGTTGTGAGGTCATCGCTTTGCATGGGCACATACATCGTGCCCTGCCGGGTCGCGTAAATTGTCTGCCGCGCCTGTTCCTCGACATCGCGATATGCAATCCAGGCCCGTTGCGAGCGGCGCAGCTGCACACCCGCCGCCGCTGGAAGTCGGCGCAGCAGGGTGGCGTAGGCGGCATTCATCCGCCGGTCGTAAGCTCGCTCCGCCGCTACCTCGCAATTCGTCTGACCGGCGGTCGACGCGTTGGCGAGAGCAGCAAGACAGCGCCTGAGAGCCGCGTCCGTCGCGTCCTCGCGAGCGCCTGCAGCCGCAGCCGGTGCCATCGCTACCGCTATCACTATCAAACACGCGTTACGCCATCTGGCTGACATGTCCGCCCATCTCCCGATGCCCGATCCTATCCGGAATCTGATCTTTTCAACGATACCCACGATAACGAAGGGCTGTGACATGACTGACCTGGACCAGCGCATAGAGAAACACCGTCGCGAGCACGACCATCTCGCAGGCCGGCAGTTAAACCCGTGGGGGAAGGAGCACCGGCGGCTGTACCTCGCGATCGAGGCGGCAACATCGATTGAAGAGCGCGACCTCGCCCAAAAGGCTCTGCGCGATCATTACGACACCCGGTTCAGCCCGACAATGAGTGCCAATCTGCTTGCCGAGCAAACCCGACGAAACGCCATAGCGGACGGCCAGCGCTGATCTCCTGCAGACAGGTGCTATCCAATCGCCTCTGCCTTCAGGATGCTAGGTATAGTCGCGCCGCCATTAGCCAACGCTTCCTTGTGGAGCGCAGCATCACGGGCAGCGGCCTCGTCGGCATGATGCCCCTCATAGACGCTCGTTACCCTGTGATCGTTTGGGAAGAGGCTGCTTACGGTCACCTTCCATAGCCTGTTGGCCATCCCATCCTCGCTTGGTCGCAGAAGATCACCGTCCATGGCCACGATCCTTGCCCTGCTCGCGCTCCTGGCGCTCCTTTTCGCGCGAGGCTCTGATGCGCTCCCGCGCCTCGGCGACGCGCTTTTCCTGCTCGGTTTGAAGAGGCTTGCCGTTGGCATCGGCTTTGCCTGCTGCCCGGTCCGCTATCGTCTGTCCGTCCAGCATCGGCGCTTTGGATGGTTGGGCAAGCCTGCGGTCCTGCTCCTCCGCCAACCGCCCGTCCCGCTCCGATATGCCGCGGGCCTCCGCCTGCCGCTGCTCCTGCGCCTGTGCCGTGCCGTCGGTCGCCGCCATGCCTGCCTCCTTCACCACACGCGCCTCCGCAGCCAGCTCCGGCTTGGCCTGGTTGGCAAGCCGTTCCGCAAGCTGTTCACCTGGGGACGGATTGCCTTCCCAAGGAAACGCACGCCGCATGTATCCGGCCAAACGATCGATCTGCTCGCTTAGTCGCGCGATCCGTTTGGCGATCGCCGCACGGGTCTGCTCCCACGCCTTGGCCGCGGTCTCGTACGCGCCCTGCTTCACCAAGGCGAACAGCCCCGCCGGCGGCTGCGGTCGTGCGCGACGATGTGCCTCCTGGCGTCGCTCATGGCCGGCAAGAAGCCGCCGCGCGTAGCCGTCCACCTTCCCGGCCTTGGCGACGACGCCAGCGAACTGCCGGTCCTTCTCCGCCCCCCATTCCCGCAGCACCAGCTGGGGCACGCGTAGCGCCGGCGCCGCCGACACATCGAGCAGCCGTTCCCAGTCGCGAGCCTCTCCGCGCGCCGCCTCCATCAACCCGCCGCGCCGCGCCGGTTCAGCGTGGCGTTCAGCCTCGATCCGCACACGCGCGGCGGTGAGGTCGATCACCTTCGCATTCAGGCGAACGGGCTCACGAGCGATATCGCCGCGGACGGTCTGTGTCCCCTTACGCTCGATCTGCAGCACGTTGGGTCCAAAATGCTTGCCCGGCACCCGGTCTTCATTCTCCAGCACGAAGGCCTCATCCCCGCGAGCACGGGCCGCCTCCAGCTGCCCAGCCTTGGCCAAATGCCCTGCCCGCCAGCGCGCCGCCTGTTCCGGCAATCCGGCCCGTTCCAGGGCACCGCCGCACATTGCAGCGAAGCTCTCCCGCCAGTGCTCGACTTCGCCGGATCGCTGGTTGTCGAGCTCGCGCACCTTGGCGCCGAAACCCTCCGGCCCGATCCGCCGGGTCGAGCACAACACATGCGCGTGATGGTTGCGATTGCCCTGCCCTTTCGCGGCATCCGTGTCGGGCGAATGGATCGAAGCATCGACCACCATCCCGTGGCGTTCAACCAGCGCGGTCGCGAACGCCGCGACCAGCGCGCGCCGTGCCTCGCCGTCGAGATCCGCAGGCAACGCAATCTCGAACTCCCGCGCCACCGTGCTGTTCTTGCGCGTCTCCGCCGCCTCCACGGCGTTCCACAAAGCGGGCCGATCCTGCACCCACGCCGGTGCTTCCGCCGGCGCAAAAATCGCGCATTGCGGCCGCTCGACACCGCCCCGCCGCGAGTAGTCGAACACCTGCCCCGTGCGTTCGTCGGCGACGCGGGCGCCTGAGCGATACGCGCAGGCAGCGGTAGCACTGCGCCCCTGTGCGCGGCCGATCGTTTTCACACTCATGTGATACGGAGCGAGCGGCACTGCTTCTTCTGCCTTCTTCCTTCTTCACACGAGGTCCAGCACCATGATGCTGGCCGGGGGTGTGGGGTGGCGGTCCACCCCGCTGTCGCAGCGCGACATGGGTGCAGGGTTACACCTTGCCGCACGCAAACCGCAAGGTTTGCATAAGTGCGCCATTCACTTCGTTCTGGTGGGTGCTGGGCTCCGGAGCTGAAGATGTGGACCTTTCGCTTTTCGCCAGGGTTCTAGCTTCTGCCTGCCTTCTGTGAGGACATGTATGGTTGACCCAAAACCCAGCAAGATCGAGAAGCTGAAGGAACGCCAGAAACAACTCGCGGCTCAGATCGCGGCGGCCGAAGCGCGCGAACGAAATGCCGAGCGCACCCTCGACACGCGCCGCAAGATCCTCATCGGCAGCGCGGTCATGGAGAGCATGCGACGGGGTGAGTATCCGCAAGACCAGCTCGCCGTCCTGCTCAACCGCTTCCTGGTCCATGATCGCGACCGCAAGCTCTTCGACTTCCTGCCCGACACCAAGCCGGAACCGAACGCATGACAGGCATGCGGTCCCTTCTCATCGCGGGAGGGATCGCGATCTCTTCTGTCTCCCCTGCCCTTGCCGATGTGCCGCGCTGCGACCCGGTGCTGGAGGG
>NZ_DAMCTA010000009.1 GCF_032114135.1 Sphingomonas sp. | reverse complement strand
TGTTCGACCTCGGCGGCAACGTCTGCTCTACCCGCGGCGTCGGCAGCTGCGGAGCCAGCGAGTCCTTCGCTCTCACGGACGCGATGGTTAAGGCCGGCGTGCTGAACACCATCACCATCACCGGCGTTTCCCGCGGTCTGGGTTCCTATGGCAGCAACGCAACCTTCGATCCGTCGGCCGTTCCTGAGCCCGCCTCGTGGGGTCTCATGATCGCCGGCATCGGTGCGGCCGGCTTTAGCCTGCGCCGTCGTCGCTCGAGCAGCGCTCGTCGTTCGATTCAGGCGGCCTGAAGTTCATCTGTGCTTTTGGTGCTGTTGCATCTTCTGGAGCAACAGCACCAAAGAAGATGAATTTGAATCGCAGATTACAAAGCGTCAAAGGCAGAAGGGCCCAGGTAGACACCCCTGGGCCCTTCGCTTGCCGGTCCACCTAAAGCATAGGTGGCGGCGAAGTTTGTTCAGTAATGTGGCCGTCCATCGCTTGCTGCCCCACTCGTTTTAGAGAGCTTACCGCCTCTTAAGCAGGTCGGCATGCTTGCTGGGGTAAACCGGTGAAGCCGGTCCACGCCACATAACGTGGTTAACGGCTGGCTATCGCGAACCCTGACTTGGTCAGCAGCAGAGGTCAAGCAGAGCAGCGGCGAGTCGAAACGACACCAAGCTGAGGCGTTTAAGGGACAGTAACAGCCTTTAGCGGTGAGAACGTCCGGTCGGGCAACAAGAATAACGCGCCGGCTACGACCACTGTAACGGTGTATGAAGGCCAGCAGCTGCCGGTCCACTCGTGGTGTTCGCCAGACCGATTGATCTTCGCAGGAGCGCGATGACAACTGACCGGCGCTACCGTCAAATGAGTTAGACGGTTTGCCGCAAGTGATCGGCAGCGGCAGGGGGGCAGCGGTTCCAAGGCCTCGAAATGGGAGGGAATGGGACAGCGGCTTCAATCGTTGACCGCAACTTCAACGCTATGTCCCACCTGCTCCATTTCGAGACAGGCTCCGTGAAAAAGCGGTCTAAGGTAGCGCAACCGAGGCGGAAACCAAACGTTCCGGCGACATCAGGTTCGTTAACGAACTGTTAATGTAAGCAGGGAGAGTTTGTATGAAGCGCTATCTAGCGGCCGTCGCCGTGATCTCCGCAGGCATCCTCGGCGCGACTGCAGCCAATGCGGCAACCACGATCATCACTCCCGGCATCCAGCCTACGGGAACAACGTTCGTTGTCGCGGGCAATCCATTCTCCGGCCCTGTCGCCGCGACCTTTGGCCACACCGGCATTGCAGCGGGCGACTTCATCGATCTCTTCCAATTCACCCTCGGCCAGGACGGCACCGGAAGCGGGTCGGTGACGACCAGCGTAACGCAGACTGCGTTCCTGATGACGACGGATCTCGACATCACCTCCGTCCTCTTCAACGGCTTTGCCGCAGAGCGGACGGTATTCGACCTCGACAAGAATGTGTGCACGACGCGTGGGGTCGGCAGCTGCGGAGCTAGTGAATCATTCGCGCTCACTGACGCAATGGTGAAGGCTGGCGTGCTCAACACCATCACCATCACCGGTGTGTCGCGAGGCCTCGGATCATATGGCGGCAACGCCACCTTCGATCCTTCGGCAGTTCCAGAACCCGCCACCTGGGGACTCATGATTGCTGGCTTCGGGGCTGCCGGTTTGAGCCTCCGTCGCCGGCGTTCCAGCGACGCGCGCCGGCTTGCGCAAGCGGTCTGAGCCAGAACTACGCGCCTCGTGTTGCCGTAATCGCCCAAGCGATCGGCAGCGTGATGCAGGATCTGAACGCTTCCATTGGATTGTAACAGATCAAGGGGCTCAGGTGGACAAACCTGAGCCCCTGTCTTGTCCGGTGGACCGAGTGCCACATGCTGCCCACGCCGCGCGTCCCGAAGCCAAATCCGTGCATCCGCATAGCGGGGGGGGGGGGAGCGCGGCGTGAGCGCCCATAGGAGGAGACAGGCGTGCGAGTCAGCTGCGCGCCCAGTTTCAGACATTCAGGAGGCCGATCGACCTCCCTGAAAGCGGACGCAAACGGCCCACATTCAACACCTGCGGTTGGCGGCTGGAAGTGGGTGGAAAGCTGCCGTTCCCGTCAGGAGCGGCTTCGATTCTAGGGAGCAGCGGGCACAGTGAGAGGCGTCCAATCCACCTTATCGCCCGCTTCGCCCCGCAGTCTGGTCCGCAGCGACAGGGCAGCGCTGAAAGACTTCTGGGACGTGTAGATCCTGAGTGTGAAGTGATCGCCGACTTGCCAAGGCTGCGTCACCTGCCAGTATTCCTGTTGCAATGCCTGTTCGATTGGCCGGAGGGCACCTCGGCTGCCACTTACAAGCCACCCAACGAGCACCACCCGTTTGCCGTCTAGCAATCCGCAAGGGTCAGTCTCACATGTTGGTGTGATACTGCCGATTTGAGGATTTGCGACGAGCGCAGGCGGTGTCTGAGTAGCAGATGGAACGCTTAGCGCGGCTTCGCCCGATTTGGGCGCGATCAACGGCTCCGTCGACTCATTTGTCAGCAAGACAAACGGCCGCTTCCCTTCACACAGGATCACGGAAGCGCCGCGAACCAGCTTCTTCGATATGCGCTTTGTGTACACGAAGTTGCCGCAGCTATCTTCGGGGCGGATGCGGCGGAAGCCTGCTTCAAGCAGCGCGGGCGCTCGAGCACCAGCGGGCAGTGCAGCGAGGTGGTCCTCCAACCTTCTTGAAGCGTCATCCACCGGATCCTCCATGATCTGCTGGACCTCCGCTTTTTGACTCAACGGAGCGGTCGCAGGCGGAGGCGCAAGCGTGGATTGAACAGCGGCGAGAAGCGCGGCGAATGGAAGCATAGCCTCCACTAATAGCGATGGCGAATACGTCCGCAATCAGACGTGGGCCGACGTTCGCGACGGCGGCCTGCCGAATGTCCGCTATTGGGGCGGTAGCGGTCACAGGGAGGAGGGCAGGGGCGCCAGGCAGCTGCGCGCCCACTTTCCGCCATTCGATGTGTGAACGCGAGCTTCCCAGAAGCGGACATTCGATTCAAGCTGGCCTCGGCCGCACCGATCGTCTGGCCAGATGATGCTTCCGTCGGCGGGCAAACGGCGAAGGCTCTCTTCCACGTCCTTCGGCCAGCCGGCGAGCCGCTGGCTAATCCGCTTCCGGCAGAAGCTCCAGTCCGCTACCGATAATGCCGCGGGGCAGAGAACGCTCGCGAGATTGAACGGGGTGGCTATGATGGGTTCGATACTGCTGGCGATCGCTGCGTTTACATTCACCGAGAACATCCCGCCAGCCGTTGACCCATTGATCGCTCAAATCGAGACGGACGATGCAGATCGGTTTGCGGCTCTGTTTGAGCGCACAAATGGCCGACCAACTGCAGCACAGCTCCAACATGAATATCTCGATCAAGGCAGTTATGGAATCAAGGTGTTTACACCTAATCGCATTCGTGACGCGTCGTACCTCGCGTCCAGAATAGCCGCGAAGCCTGACCTATATGCTCGGGCGATTCGAACCTGCCTTCCGATTGCCAAGCAAACTACATCTGAACTTCGCGCTACATATCTAGCCTTTCATGGGCTTCTTCCAGAGCGAGCGCTCCCGCGCATATATCTGGTAGTCGGAGCGGATAATTCGGGCGGCACCGCTGGGCCGGGCGCTCAGGTGTTGGGCCTCGAGACGCTTTGCCGAATATCGGAGCCCCCCGAGCAGCTCCGCACGATCCTTCGTGGCTTTTACTCCCATGAGACGGTGCACGTATTCCAGTCCGGTGATGACGGGGAGAAAGGGAATGCCCTGCTTCGAGACGTTCTGACCGAAGGCGCGGCCGACTTCATCGCCATGCTCGTCACGGGGCAACAGATGGACCCGGCACGCGCTGCTTGGGCCGAGCCTCGTGAGGCGGAGCGCTGGGAGCAGTTCCAAGCTGATCTGAAAACGACGGCGGGCCTGCGAAGAAACGAGATGAAGCCAGGAACGCCGGCAGCCGAAAGCGTCCATCGGTGGGTGGCCAACTATGGCAGTGCCCCCGCAGGATGGCCGGGGGAGGCAGGCTACTGGTTGGGACAGCGGATCTGGGAGCGCTGGTATAGCCGGCAGGCGGATAAAGCGGCAGCGATTCGAGCTATGCTGGAATTGAGGGACCCGGAAGCCGTTTTGGCAACAGGGCGCTTCCTGAAGTAGCAAAGGACACGATTATCCAGCGAAGCCGTACTGCGACGTTCTGACAGCAGCGCGCCCACTTCCGGCCGCTAGAAGGTGCTCGACGGCTTCCCAGAAGCGGACATGGCGCGAGCCAAGATTCGCAGTAGGTACCGACGCGCCGGCTGGGGAGGGGCATTCCGCTGCGCACCTACTCTCAGACGGCCAGCAATGCGACTGATCAACCGAAAAGCGGACCCGGGCGAACGGCCCGCAGATCCACCTCGCCCAGGACCGGGAGTGGGACATAGCCGTCGCTCCCGTGCAACTCATTGAACGGCAGCTCTCACCAAGAGCTGCCTCTCCATCGACGTGAAAGCCGCCTAACAGCATAGTACGCAGCGCCGGATATCACCCAGTTCGGTCCGCCGCCTAAAGGCGGACGCGACCGGAGTGAAAATGCGTTGGCGGCGACGGGAGCCGTGCGCCATGTCAGCGCGTCTTTTCGACCAACTGCGCCAAAGCGGCCATCGTTCGATCGGCTGAGAAATCGCAATGTCCGTGGCCGATTCGGGGCAGAACCGTCAGCAGTTTCTGCTTACCCGCGCGGCGGACCGCCGCTGGATATAGCGAACCATAGCGCGGTGGTATGGTGGGATCATCGGCATTCGACTGGAGAACCACCGGAACCCGGATATTGCCTGACAACGGCGCGTTGGCAGCAAGGTAGGCGATCGCCTTGGGGCTACCGCGATAGCGGGCGATGCCTGCGTTGAGCGCCTCGTCATCTGGGAATCCGGTGTAGAGCGTTGCCTGATTGTCGGCGGGAAATCCGCCCGCGTGACTGCGCAGCTCTTGTAGCACCAGATAATCGAGCATGATCGCCCCCGCCAATGCGGGGCGGCGGATATCGAGCGCGTCAGCCAGACGACTGGCGATATTTTGATCCTTATCCAGCGCCGCCTCAATGACGTCTTGGCCGACCAGTGCAGGCGCATCTGCAGCATCGAGCTTCGGTAGCACATGCGGGAAATAGAAATCGAACGCGGCAAGATTGCGCAGCAACAACCCGCCGACCGCGTCGCCCGACATGTTTACGCCGCACAACGACAGCGCACCGGCATAGCTATTTGCCTCTCTCTCCACAGTCGCCAACGCAAGCAGGCCTCCGAGCGAAAAGCCGATTGCGTAGGTTTGCTTCGGCCGGCCATGGTGCTTCACGAAATAGTCGCGTAGCCGCTCGATATCGGGCAGCGCTTCGGCGACTGCCCACCCTTGGGTCCTATAGCCGCTCTGAGCGACAGCATAGCCGGCATCGACAAAGAGCTTCGTTTCGTCCGCGGCCGGCCAAGGCAGGTGGCGAGGCGTGCCTGCAGGCTCATAGCCATGCATCAGCATAATCAGCTTGCCATTCCAGTTGGCCGGTACGTCGATACGAAATGGCGCATTGTCTATTAGGCCAGTTTCCACGGCTGGCTCATGGACTGGCACCCTGCCTCCTGCAGCAGCTACAGCTATCCAGATCGCACCGACCGCGAGTACCTTGAAAGTTTTCCGCATCAGATTTCCTACCCGCGCAACAATGCGTCGCTTCACCGCACCGCTTGAGGCCACGCGGCCACCCGCTCCGGGGCGGTGCACCCGAAGACTGTCTCGATTTCTGTCGCCGGACGAGGCGCTTAGCGGGCCGAAGTGGGTGCCGGACCGGGAGAAAAATGGGCGTACCAGCGCGCCAGGCTAGCGATGGTAGCCAGTTCGATCGCTAGCACCGCGCCCTGAAGCAGCGCCTGCCGGCCATCGATGAACAACACGCTCAGGAACATCACCAATGTCGCCGATGCGGCCAAGCTCAGACTCCCCCAGCGCAGCACCGCCGCCCAATCGCGCTCCAGCACCAACCAGGCGATTCGCAGCTGCCCCAGGCCGATCAACAGCTGCAGCAGCGCCAGCGATGGAATCGCTGCCTGGTAGACGCCGCGCAGCAGACTCGCCTGCAGACCGCCGTCGATCATTGCGCCGACCAGCCCGTGCCGACCAGGATAGAGATAGGGCAGCCCAAACAGCGCGCAGCCGATCTGCAGCGCCGCCATCGGCAGAAGCAGCCCGATCGCTACGGTATAGCTGGTGAGGACGAAGCTGCCCTCCTCGGCGGTAAACATGCCGCGCCCCGCCGCTAGGAGGCACCCGAATGCGAACTTCATTGGCTGGCCTTCGGTGATGGCCATTTCCAGCTCAGCTTCCATGGCAAGTGCCCAATCACTCTTGCGCTCGCCGAGACAAGCAGCTGCCAGACGTAGCAGTGCACGTGAAAGCGCTGCCTTCATGCCAGCGCACCCGTGAACGGTTGATCCGGCGCGCTGCCAGCGAGGTCACGCGCAAAGGCCGCGCCTGCCGAGGTCAGGCGGTAGGCGTGGCGCGCGGGGCGTCCGGGCTGTGCTGGCTCGCGCCACTCGGCCTCGACCAGCCCCTGTTCGGTCATTCGCATCAGCAGCGGATACAGCGTCCCGGACAAAAGGCCGGTGACCTTCATCAAGTCATAGCCGTGGCGCCATTCGCTACGCGCCTCAGAAAGCGCTTCGAGAAGGCGGCACATCTGCCTCGAGGGCTGTCTTCTACGCACCATGGCACCATACCAACATATGTAGACTTTCTAGTCAACCACGTACCGCCATTTCGTAAGCGCTCCTATCCGCCAACGGCGTTCTGGTAGAACGGACCAGGCGTATTGAAGCGGACATTCACTGGCGGGAGCAATCTTCGCCTGCTACGTCCAGGTCTGGGTGGGAAGCGGACCGTCAGCGTTCCGGTAGCGCGAGCATCAAGCAACCGCCCAACTGCAGCCGCCGGAACTGAAGCGTCTCGCGCCGTTCGCGGTGTTAGGTCGTGTCGTCAGCTCATCGAGAGATATGGTCTCATGATGTCAGCTTCCGGATAGCACGGATCGCGTCGTCTGCATTGATTGGCTTTGGCACGAAGATGGACCGCGCCGGCATCTGCGAGGCATCAGGGGGCGTGCCGGCCGTGGTGACAATGATTTCGATCGGCGGCCATCGGTCGCGGATCGCGGCAGCTAGGCGAAGCCCATCCATGGAGCCTGGCATATCAATGTCCGTGAACACCACCCGGATATCCAGCCGTTTTTCAAGGATGGCGACGGCATGATCGGCATCCCACGCGTCCACTGCGAGAAACCCGGCCTCCTCTACCAGGTCAATCATGTCCAATCGCTGAAGCGGCTCGTTCTCGACGATAAGAACGACGGCGCTCGGCAAAGCTTGCATCGGCTCCGTCGTCATCAGCCTTCTCTAACCTCCCGCTTCGTTGCCTGAAACTCGGCCTCGAAGCCAGTTTCGGTGTAATATAGGGACGATCCCCCGGTTCCAATCAGACCGAGTGTCAGAAGTTTTGAACCGAAGCCCTTTCTGGCTGGTTCGATGGCGGGCGGTCCGCCTTTTTCACGCCAGCGGAGAAGCAACCGCTCAGAGTCGCCCTCACCCTCAAGATGCCAGATGATGGAGACTCGCCCCTCATCCACTGACCATGATCCATATTTCGAAGCGTTTGTGGCGAGCTCATGAACGAGCAGTGACGTCGACAGGGTGGCCCGCGTGCCTAGCCTGACCTCGGGTCCGGCAATCTCATACCGGCCATCGGCACCCGCTGCTTGCAGCACCCCTTCGATCAGCTGCCTGAGATCGGCGGATTGAAGGTCGCGCGCAAATAAGACGTCATGAGCCGTGCTGAGCGTTTGTAGGCGTTGTGAAAAGGCGCGCACCTTTCCTGGCTCGGCTGACCCCTTGAATGTCTGCGACGCAATTGCCTGAACCATCGCCAGCGAATTTTTCAGCCGATGAAGGATTTCGCCGTTCAGGACTGCTTGTTGCTGCTCGGTGCGTAGACGGGCTATCCGAATTTGCAGCCTATCAGCGGCGGCTCGAATGAAGCCGAGCTCATCATCTGTCCACCTATGCGGCGCGTTGAAATGCACAAGCAAAAGCGCTGTTGTGCGCCCTTGATCAATGACTGGCATACCTGCCGACGAGCGAATCTTGAGCGCCTCCCATCGGGCGAGTTCTGCGGACGTTCGACTGTCGGCTTTTGTATCGACGATGATGAGGGGCTCACCTCGCGCAAGCCCAGCGTGGATGTTGCCGAAATCTGCGAACGAGTAGCGGCCGATGACGGACGGCATACCCGGCGCAGACCATTCCGCCTCGACGACAACGTTCTCGAGATCATCTATCTCACCATAGGCGACACAGGATGCCTCCAGTGTGGTGCCTACGAGCTCGGCCACTGTGCTTTGCATCGCATGTATATCGCTGCTGTCGCGCAGTACCTCATCGAGGCGCAGTAATGCTTCTCGACGGCGCGTGGCCAAGAAGCGCTCGGTCACCTCCACGAACAGGACGCTGAACGATTCCGAGTCTATCGCTTGGCAGATTCCATCGTACCAACGCTCGAGGGTACCAACCTGCCTTGTGAAACGTGCCGGCTCTCCTGAGGCAACGACGTCGGCAAACTCCATCACCCAGTCATCTTCGATGCCTGGGAAAACTTCTCGGATGGTGCGGCCGATCGCCTTCTCGCAGGGAACTCCGACGAGTTCGCCCCAGGCTTCGTTGACGGCCTCGTACCGCCAATCGACTACACGACCACTTTCGTCCCGAACCAATTGGCCAACGATGAACCCCTCGCGGAGGCTTTGGAAAAGCGCCTGCCAGCGACGATCTGCGTCAGCCTGTGCAACCCGCGCCCGTTCGCAATCAGCGATCGCCGTTTGGTGCTCCCGCACGGAGCGCCGCAGTTCTATGGCTTCCACCGTCTGTTGCGCTAACGTCATCAACGCTGACGTTTGGAATTCGGAGAGGCCCTCTGGGCGCGGCTCCAGATCGATCGCACAGAGTGCGCCCAAAACTTGGCCAGTGCCGGTGATCAGAGGCACACCGGCATAGAAGCGTATGTTTGGATCTTCCGTAACAAGCGGGTTGTCGCGGGTGCGAGCGTCGGCTGTCAAATCGGGAATAATGATGGGCGCCGCGTCCTGCACCACGAAGCGGCAGACGGACTGATCGAGACCTGTCTGAGCAAGCGGAAAGCCTGCACGCGCCTTGAACCACTGCCGATCCGAGTCAACCAAGCTGATAAGCGCTACCGGCGTTGAGCAGATCTGCCCCGCGAGCTGCACAATGCCTTCAAACGCCGGATCGGGAGGCGTATCGAGAATGCCATATGCGCGTAATGCATCGACACGCTCGGACGTCATTGCATCATTCTTTCGGTCCCCCATGTGAACAGCGCGTTGCTGAAACGTGCTCGAAGGCAAATGGTGCCGGGGGGCCCATTTAGCGACTTGTGACTTGCTCCGGAGAGGCAGCTTATGGGGCGGTAACGGTCGCGGGGACGTGGGCAGAGGCGCCAGGCAGCTGCGCGCACAACTTCAGACCTTGCGCGGGTCGTTCGGCTTGCCCGAAGCGGACGCAAAGGAGCGAGCAGCCGGCGCTAGGGAGTGAGTGGCGAGTTGATCCTCCACCGCATCGCCCACGCGAACTGCCCATATCCAATAGGCGCCGCCGGCGAAGGGTGGCGGCGGGCGCAGACGGAGTGTTTTCGCGCACGCCCATCCCGACTGCATCATTGTACCTGTGCCGAAACGAGAATTTTCGCTGATGATGAGATCTGTCCGTCGCCCCGCGAATCTTTTAGCTGCGGACGAGAACAAGCTGCCGCGTGAGATCCTCCTAAGGAGCCACTCGGCCATTCCAGGGGGAGGTTAAATGCGGATTATCTCCATCGCAGCGATTGCCGCTGCACTCGCGTCTTCGCCGGCGGTCGCCGCAGCGGACCCGGCCGCTGGCCTTCAGGCGCTGCGCGAACTCAACCTCGTGGTATTCGACACGCTGACCACCAATGGTCAGGAGGTTGAAGGCCGCAGCTTCGTCGGAACGCTGGCGTCTGCAAACTTTACCAATTTTGGCATCGGCAACAGCAGCCAAGGCGCCGCTGCCTCGTCATACGATGTGCTGAGCGTGGTGAGTGACGCCACCGGCTCGTTTCGCCTAAAGGCTGGGTATCAGAACGGCGCCAACGGCATCGTTGGCACCACTGCGCGCATCGGCGGCAATGTCGGCGAAGTGGACTTTAATGCGACCGGCGGCGTGAACGGCGCTCTCGTCGCGGGCGGCAATCTGACGTCTTCGTTCAACATCAACAATAACAGCGTGCGCTATGGCGGCACCGCCGTGGGCGGCCTGAACGCAGCCGTGAAGGACACCAGCCTCGCAGCTGGCGGCGCCAATGACGTTGCGGCTGCTCTGCAGGTGCAGATGGGCTCGCTCCAGGCGAACCTGACCGGGCTGTCGAACCTGCTGGCGGCGATGCCGTCGCTCGCTACGATAACCTCGACGGCGACTGCGCTCGACTATTCGGGCGCGAGCAATGGCTTCGCGGTGTTCACGATGACGGAGGCAGCGTTCGAAAACCAGAACGCCAATTTCGACACGCTGTTCAACGGCATGCCAAGCGGCGTTACGACAATCATTAACGTGCTGGGCGCCGATCTTGTGGAGCAGGGAAACCTCAACAGCAAGCTGCTCAACCAGACGGTTATCTGGAACTTCAACGAAGCGCAGAGCCTGTCGCTGAAGGGGTTCCACGGCAGCGTGCTGGCGCCGAACGCAAGCGTGTCGAACAGCAGTGCATTGGAAGGCAGCATCGTCGCCCGAAACTTCACGCTCAATGGCGAGATCCATCTGGGGACCTACAACGGTAGCGGCAGCTTCCTCACCCCGCCGTCGGGGGTGCCTGAGCCGGGCACTTGGGCTATGCTCCTGATCGGGATGGGAGCACTGGGTCTCGCCGCTCGTCGGCGTCGCGATCGACGGGCCGTCGCAGCCTAGCCAGTTTATTCGTGAACCTCGCTTCCGCATCATCGGATCGGATGATGTACTGAGATGTTCCCAACGATCAGCGAGCTATCATCACAACTTCCGAGCGGTAAGATCTCGGGTCGCAGGGCCAGCCTCAGTTTACAGGGGCTGGCCGTTCCCGTTAGAGACGGCATCCTCCGGAGCCCGGGCGTTACGAGAGGCAGGCAGCTGCGCGCCCACTTCCCGCCGTTAGGAGGTGCCCGCGGGCTTTCCAGAAGCGGACATAGCGGGCCTCTGATTCGCAATCGTTCGGTCCGCCGAAGGGGAGGGGGCCTTGGTTGCGCGCCCGCTTATCTCTATTCGCCGGCCTACCGGAACTTCCTAAAAGCGCGCACTGCTTGGTGCGCCGCGATGCTGAACTGAGACCGGCTTTATCCGTCGACCGTGAGGCTTCGACAACCTGGTAAGTCGACTAACCGGGTAAGTGTCCGCGCAGCATTGGCCAACCCCAAGATGCTCGGCGGCGCGCGCCCTATCCTAGGCATGACGAGGCCTGGGCGGACTCCCGAAGGCGGACGCAGACCGAATAGGTTGATTGGCGCTCTGGCCGGCCTAGCCAGATTCTCACTACTGCACCGATTTTCGCGACGAAAAAAGCTTCTTTCACAAATGCAAACCAAGTGTCGGACATAATCACCTTAAGTTCGCGATGCAGGGACACGTTGTTTTCAGCGCGTAATGTTTTTTCGTAGAAATACGTAGCAAGTCAACATCTCTGCGAACCTCTATAAGTGCATTGGGGAAGATGACGTTCACCAATCCTCCCAGTGGTTTTGTGGAGATAGTGAAAATGTTTGCACGCGTGATGTTCTGTGTTTCGGCGATGTTGCTGCCGGCTTCAGCAATGGCGCAAACCTCTGCTTCGGGCACCGGCTCGCTGACCGTAATTCAGCCGCTGACGATCACCAAGAATGCAGACCTGCAGTTCGGCAGCGTCGTTCGTCCGGTCTCTGCCGCGGGCGCAGTCGCCGTCGCGGTGACCGGCGCGCGGACGGTGACCGGCGACATTCAGGCGCTGGCGTCGGGCGACACCCCGCAGGCTGCGCGGTTCACCATCTCGGGCGAAGGCGGCCACGCCCTGTCGGTGACGATCCCGGCGTCGTTCACCCTGGCCAACGGATCGCAGTCGCTGGTCGTGACGACCAACAACAACCTCACCGGCGCCCTCAGCGCGCAGACGCTCAGCGGCACCGCGGGCGGTGCGGGCACGCTGGACGTGCGCGTCGGCGGCACGGTTGCGCTGGCCACCACCACGCCGGCGGGGCTCTACACCGGCGCGTTCACCGTTTCGACGGCGTACAACTAAAATGTTGCGGACTTCCGGGGCGCTGCGGCTGAGCGGCTTGGCGGTCGGGTCGGCAATGCTGGTCACAGCGGCACCGGCGGCGGCCCAGGCGGGTAATCTCGGCCTGTCGCACCACCGGGTGGTGTTCGACGGCACGTCGCGGACCGCCACGATCTACCTGTTCAACCGCGGCAGCGTACCCGCTGCGTTCCGGATCGACCTGATCGACATGACCATGTCCAGCGACGGCGTGATCCGGCCGGTGGCAGCCGACGCGCCCGCGCCCGAGCATTCGGCGCGCGACGTGCTGGAATACACCCCGCGTCGCGTCCTGCTCGGGCCGCAGCAGAGCCAGGCCGTGCGGATCCGGGTGCGCCCTCCCGAAGCGTCGGGCGAGCTGCGCAGCCATCTGGCGATCACGGCGTTGCCCGCAAGCGACGCCGCGCCGACGATCGAGCGTCTCGACACCGGCGTAGCGAACGGCGTTGCGGTGCAGATCTCTACGCTGTTCAGCGTCAGCATTCCCATCATCGTGCGCACCAACGCCAAGGCCGCCTCCGCGCATATCGACAAGCTCCAGGTGACGCGCAGCACCGCGTCCGCTGGCGCGATGCTGCGCTTCGATCTGGTCCGCGACGGCCCCGGCTCGGTATACGGCGATGTCGAGCTGGTATCCGGCCGAGGCCGCGACCAGCGTGTGCTCGGGAGCATGCGCGGCATCGCCCTCTATTCCGAGACGGACCACCGCACGGTACAACTGGCCGCGCCTTCGGTCGCGCCTGGCCAGACCGCGCGGCTGGTGTTCAGCAACCGCGAAGCGCCTGCTTCGGTCGAGGTCGCTTCGGCGAACCTCACCATCCCGTGAAACCCGTTCGAGCGGCCGTATGCGGGCTGCTCCTCGCCACGATCAGCGCGCCGGCGATGGCCAGCGCACAGGCGAGCGGCCCGGCCGGCGTGCGCGCCTGCCCTTCGGAGGACATGCTCCTCTGGCTCGAGGTCCGCACCGAGACCGATCTTCTCGCCGAGACGATGGACGCCTATGCGGGCCCCGGCGGCACGTTGCTGCCGCTCGGCCAGTTCGCGCGCATCCTCGACCTCGGGATCGTCGTCGCCGCCGACGGCCGGCACGCGAGCGGCGCGATCGATCCGCGGACGCACCTTGCCGTCGATCTCGATGCAGGCATAGCCCAGCTGGGCACGATCAATCTCGCGCTCGGCCCCGGCGCCTGCGTGCGCAAGGGCGACATCTATCTCGCCGCGGAGACGATGGAGAAGCTGCTGCCGGTGCGCCTGCGCGTTGCCGCCGACGCGCAGCTGCTGCAGGTCACGCCGACCGGCACCCTCCCGCTGGTCCGCAATCGGCAGATCGCAGAACGGCGAGCGGCGCTGTCGCAACTGGCGCCTGCCGAAGCCGCGATCCTGGCAAACGACCCCTATCGGGTGTTCAGCACCCCCGCGCTGGAGGTGAATGCCGGGCAGCGCTTCGGCAGCGGCGAGGTGCTGCAATCGCGGTGGCTGGGCGTGCGCGCGGCTGGCGATCTCGCCTTTGCCGGTTTTCGTGGCTTTGTCGGGTTGGACTCCGCAGGGCCGACCAACGTCCAGCTCACGCTGGAGCGCACCAGCGCCGACAATCGCGCGCTCGGCGTTCTCGGCGGCAGTCGGGTGGCAATCGGCGACGTGGCGACGCCGGAGGCTCCGCTCGGCGCGCGCAGCGTCGCGGGGCGTGGCATCTTCTATTCCTCGGCGCCGCTGCAGCCCTTCGACTTCGCGCATCCCCTCGTCCTCGAGGGCGACGTGGCCGATGGCGAGCAGATCGAAGTTTATGTCGACGGCACGCTCCGCGCTGCCCGCGCCGCGGAGAGCGGCGGTCGCTATCGTTTCGACAATCTGTCGCTCGGGATCGGCGACCACCAGGTCCGCATCTTGTTCTACGGACCCCAGGGGCAGGTGCGCGAGGATGTCCGGTCGTTCCAGCTGGGCTCCGGGCTGCTGCAGCCGGGGCAGACCGCCGTGCGCTTCAGTGTGGTCCAGCCCGAGCGGCCGCTGCTGCGGATGGAGGATGGGCCCTGGCCGCGCACCGGAGACGCCCTGCGCGTCGTCGCGCTGGTCGACCGCGGACTGAGCCGCCGGATCACGGCGCATGCGGGGCTCACCCGCTTCCGCCCGTGGTACGGGCACGAGCGCGTGGCGGGCACCGCGGGGATCAAGGCAATGCTGGCAGGCGCGGCGCTGGACGGCGTCGTCGGCCTGGACAGCCGGGGCGGGCGTGCCGCCAGCCTGCTGCTCGGATCGCGCTTCCGGGGTGTCAGCCTGCGGATGCTGCACGCCGAATATGCCGGCGGCTTCGTCGACGAAACCCGCGACGCCATGGCAACCGGCGTGCCCCTGCGCCGCGCGACCGAGGCGCAGATCGATCTGGCCGCGCCCCTGCCGGGCGGCCGGCGCATGCCGATCGCCTTCGACCTGCGGCGTATCGAGCAGCAGGACGGGAGCCGCCGCATCGAAGCCAATGTGCGCGCGGCCGGCATGGTCGGCGCCACCTATGTCAACGTGATGGTTAGCCGGCAGGGCTGGGGCGGCGGCATTGCGGGTGCCCAGCACCTCGCCTCGATCGAGACGTCGACACCGCTTGCCCCGGCGCTCCAGCTACGCACTGGTCTGGCGTACCGGATCACCGGACGCCCCGGCATCGAGAGCGCCTATGTGTCGACGCAGGTCGCGATGGCGCAGGGCGACCTGCAGCTCATCGTGTCGCGGCAAGGTGGCGCGGCGTCTCGCTTTCGGCTAGACGCCTCGTATCGCCATCGCTTCCGGCGCTTCGATCTGTCGACGGCAGGCGGGTACGATCTTCGGACGCGCAGCTGGCGCGCAGCGCTGCAAGTCACCTTCGCCTTCGCGCCGACCGTGCGGCGAGGCTATGGGCTGGCGCCGTCGAGCGTGGCGATCAGCGGTCGCGCCGCGATCCGCACCTTCCTTGATGCCAATGGCGATGGCCATTGGCAGCCGGGCGAGAAGCCGGTGGGCGGGGTGCAGGTCTACACCCCCGCGGGTACCGTCACCACCGATGCCCAGGGGCAGGTGCTCGCCGAGGATCTGGGCGACACGCTGCCCGCCCAGCTGCGGATCGACGCCTCGCAGAGCAGCGAGCTGTACCTCGCCGCGCTGCCGGGCGCGATCCGGCTGGTGCCGCGCCGCGGCCGGACTACGCAGCTGGAGATCCCATTGCGCGCGGCCGGCGAAGTGGAAGTGAAGCTGGAGGCGGCCGCGGCGGACGGCGCCCAGCCGCTCCCCGCGGTGACGCTCGAGCTGGTCGCCGAGCGCGGCGGCGCGTCCTTCCCGGCACGAACCGACAATCTGGGCACGGCGATGTTCGCAGGCATTCCGCCCGGACGCTACAAGGTACGGATCCTGCCCGCCCAGGCCGCGCAACTCCATCTGGCGCTGCAGGCGCCGGAGCACTTGGAGGTGCCCGCGCAGGGTGGCTTCCTGCGCATGAAACCGCTTCTTGCCCAGCGGGTTGAAGGCCAATGATGCGACGTTCCGGGATGGCGTGCGGGCTTGCCGCATCGCTGCTCAGCCTTGCAGCAACGCCCGCCGCTGCCGAGGTCACGGTGACCCTGCCAGTCGCGACCACGCCCGCGCTCGGCGAGATCGTGGCGGGAACGATGCCGACGGTGTTTCGCATCGGCGTGGATGGTTCGGTGACGCGGATCTCCGGCGACGCTGTCCGCCTCAGCAACGCACCGGTGACGCCGCCCACGATGCGCCTGACTTGCGGGCTGCTCAATCTGGCCAACCTGTGCCTCGTCCGCAACATCCGCATCACCATGGCACCCCAGGCGAGCGGGACGATCGCGTCGCTGACCCTGTTCCACATCGGCGCGGTTACCGGCACCACCTTCAGCGGCGGGGCGCCAACGGATGCGAGTACGATGAATTTTCAGCTCAACCCAATGGGGCTCGGCGTCGTCACCATCCAGTTCGGAATGGATATCACCGTCGCCGCGGGGCAGCGGGGCGCGACGACGACCCGCTACACCGTGAACGCGGATTTCGTCTGAAGCGGCGGATGCTGTCCCTTCGGACAGGTGCACCGAATAAACCATTTTCGCCCAGGCATTTGTAACCGACGCGTGTCTATCGCGTTTCGCGTGGTCGCAGGCAGACCGAAAATCGGCTGTCGTCATAACGAGAACAACAAATGGTCCTACGCAAATTGTGCGCGGCGCTCGCGCTCCTCCTGCCGCATGCCGCGATGGCGCAGGTCGCCGAGACGGCGACGGCATCGCTGACGATCGTGCAGCCGCTCACCATCACCAAGGATGCGGACCTCCGGTTCGGCAGCATCGTGAAGCCATCGGGCAGCGGGTTCGTCGCGATCTCCACCGCCGGCACGCGGAGCGTCACCGACGGCGTTCAGGCAGTGAGTGCGGGCGACACGCCGCAAGCGGCGCGCTTTACCGTCTCGGGTGCGGGCGGGCGGGCGCTGTCGATCCAGATACCGCCCTCGATCATCCTCAGCAGCGGCCCGCATGCCCTGCTCGTCACCACGACGAGCAATCTCAGCGGTGCGCTTGCGGCACAGGTGCTTAGCGGCACGCCCGAAACCTCGGGATCCCTGGAGGTGAGGGTGGGGGGTAGCGTGGCCCTTGCCAGCACCACTGAGCCCGGCACCCATATAGGTGTGCTCTCGGTGTCCGCTGCCTATAACTGAGAAGGCCGCACGGCTTCTTCCTTCGCCCTAAGCTACAGGTTCATGCCATGGCTCGTTAGCGCCCAAAGCCGGACATTCAATGAGCCGATCGGCCTTCCTGAAAGCGGACGCAAACGGCGAGCCCTCAATCCTCGGGGTTGGAGGCTATAAGTGGGTGGAGAGCGGACAGGCAGCTTTCAGGAGGCCGTGGGCGATAGTCGCCGTTCCCGGAAAGCATCGAATAAACCCGCTCGGCGTCGAATTTCGAGAACCGCTAACCGCCTGCTTCCGACCCGAGCGACCACCTATTGACGCCGCTGTTGAGACGGGGCTGATAGTCATGTGAGCATCGGTCCCATGTCCCTCATCCTTGGCCTTTTCGAGGCACAAATGCTGGTGCTGGCGGCTGCCATCATCGGGCGGGGCGGGATAGCGCTGCGTTCTCTCGGCGCGTTGCTGATCGTCCTATGCGGTATGCTCACGCCCTTCGCGATCGGCTATGCAGGCTTCTACGATCGCTGGCCGTGGCTTTCGTTCGCCCCGTTCGCCGTCCCCTTGGCGATGGGGCCGTTGCTCTACGCACACCTGAACGCGCTGATCTTCAACCGATCGATACCGCGCTGGCACGCCGTGCTGCCCGTCATCCAGTTCGCTTACCAGGCCGTCGCCTTCTGTCTTCCGCTCCCTGTGCGAGGAGCGTTCGACCGGGAAGTGCAACGCCCTTGGCTCGATCCGATCCTGGCGGTCCTGCTGCTCGCGTCGATGGTCGGTTATGTCGTCGTCGGGCTCCGCGCCCTACGCCAACATCAAAGCTGGCTGTTGGCACGCCGATCCGACCTCGCCGCGGCGAGGCGCGTCCGGGCCGCGCTGATCGCATATGCGGCGATCGTGGCGGCGCGGACGGGATATCTGATCGCGGATGCGCTGATTGTGCCGCTCTCGTACCTCGATATGTTCGGTTTCTATGTCGTGCTTGCGATCGTCGGCAATTATCTGGCAATCGAGGGCTGGCGGCAGGCGGACGCCCGACCGCAACCGATCGTGGAGTCAGTCAGGGGCGACTGGCGGCAGGTCGCGGCCGAATGGATGGACCGGATCGAACAGCATGGATGGTGGCGCGATCCCGACCTCGATCTTGCCGAGCTGGCCCGTCGGCTCGGCACCAACACGGCCTATCTGTCGCGCGGTCTCAATGAAGGGTTGGGGCTCGGGTTCGCGGAAGCGATCAACGGGTTGCGGGTCGAGCATGTCGCCGCACGCCTGCGGGATGGCTCGGATGGCGATATCCTGACGCTCGCGATCGATGCCGGCTTCGGGTCGAAGGCGACCTTCAACCGCGTCTTCAAGAATCGGTTCGGCGTCACGCCCTCGGCGTATCGCCGCGTCTCAACCGACAAAAACGACGCGGAACGCCCGGATTTGCAACGCACCGCCTGACCGGCATCGGCATTGGTCCCGGGCCTATCCGCTCGGAGCAACACGATGACGCACCTTGATCGACGGCGCTTTCTGACGGCAGCGTCGTGCCTGGCCGCAACCGCCATGCTACCCGCCCCCGCCAAGGCAAACGGCGAGCTGGTGTCGCCTGCGGCGATGCGCGTGGATATAGGCATCTTGTTTGACGCCTATGCCAGCCTGCATCCCGGCTTGTACCGCTACCTAACGCCAGCGGGCTTCCATTGGGAGCGTCAACGGCTCGATCGCTGGGCGGCGACGCCTCACACATTGGGGGACTTCTACCTAGCGCTGTCGGCGTTCACCGCCAGCGTCCGATGCGGTCACAGCTTTCTCAACCCCGCCAACCAGACACAGGCCGTCGCGACGACGCTGTTCGGCAAGCCCGACCGGCTCCCCTTCGCCTTCACATGGCTGGACCGGCGCATGATCGTCACCGCCGACCTCGGCAGCGGACATAGCCTCTCGGCCGGAAGCGAAATCGTCGCGATCGACGGCATCCGCTCGCGCGACATGCTGGCGAAGATGCTGCCCTATACCCGCACGGACGGCAGCAACGATGGGCGCAAGATGGCCGACCTCGGCATCCCCGGGGATGCGGATCAGCCGATGTTCGACGTGCTGCGGGCGCTGCTGTTCCCGTCATCAGGCACGTCGGCGCGCATCTTGACGCGGGTCAACGAAAGGACCGTGGCGATCACCTGCCCGCTATTGACTGCAGCGACGCGAGACGCAGCGTTGCGCAATCCGTCCAAGAGCTCGCCCTATGGCTGGACATTCAAGGTGCGCGGCAATGTCGGTATTCTGACCATGCCGACCTGGGCTGTCTTTCACGAAAAGTGGGACTGGCAGGGCTTCATCGACACCAGCGTGGACACCGCGATCGATAGAACGCTCTCGGGCATCGTTATCGTCGTGCGCGACAACGGGGGAGGGCTCGATTGCGGTGCCGCGATCGTCGCCCGCCTGATCGCGGCACCGCTGTCGGGCGACGCCTATTCCCGCCACGTCCGTTACCGGAAAATACCCGATCGACTCGCTCCCCACCTCAAGACCTGGGACCGCGGTTTTAAGGATTGGGGGGCGTCGGCGATCGGTCCGGACGCGGCCGGTTTCTACACCGTGGCCCGTCCCGGCGACGCTTCTGACACCGACACGATCCAGCCCAAGGGGCGACGGTTCGCGGGCAAGGTCGCAGTCCTCGTCGGACCGAAGAACGCTTCGGCTACCTTCGGCTTCGCAGACCTTATGCAGCGTCACCGGCTGGGCACGCTCATCGGCGAACAGACCGGCGGCAACCGTCGCGGTATCAACGGCGGTGCCTTTTTCTTCGTCGGATTGCCGGGGTCCGGCATCGAGGTCGATCTGCCGCTGATCGCTTATTGGCCGGAGACACCGCAGCCGGATGCCGGGGTCATGCCGGATTTCACCGCAACGTCTCGCGTCGGCGATATTCAAGCCGGGCGGGATGCCGCGCTGGCACGAGCGCTCGGTGTCGCCTCAAGCCGAACTAGCAGGTTTCCCGATTGGTAAGGTACAGCGGAAAAGGCGTGGTGCGCAGCGGTTTCATTGTCGCCAAACGAGCCGCCTTCCAAAATCTGTTCCCGATTGTGTATCCCAAAATTGGCTGCCGGACATGGAAAAACGAGAATCTGATTATGGTCCGAACGGCATCTGTGGACGCCCCATTGGATGCAAGCGTTAAATCGGGGTGATTGGCACGTAGTCGGATGCTGTCATCTGTCCGGCCTCGATGAGCAGCTCCATAGCTGCGGGCCAGTATGGGAGTTCGCGGGCCGGAACCACTACAGGTTTACGCGCTTGGGTAGCGCTCTGCCGTTTCGCTGGTTCTTCCGGCCCCGTCTCGCCGACTATTGTGCCATACCCTCCTTCGACCGCCTACGTCCCCGACGCCTCTGGCCTTGGTCCTAGCTTTACGCTGTAACCCCCGCCGGAGCTCTGTAATCCTCGTTCTTCGTCAGCAATGCCCACACCATGCGCGCCATCTTGTTGGCGAGCGCGACCGAGACAAGCATGCGCGGCTTTCGCGCCAGCATCCGCTCTAGCCATGAGCCTGCCGGCGCACCGTGGCGGCATGCGCTACGAACCATCGAGCTGCCGCCGATGATGAGCAGTCGTCGGATCGTGCGCTCTCCCATTTTTGAGATGCTGCCGAGCTTTTGTTTGCCGCCGGTAGAATGCTGGCGCGGTGCAAGTCCGAGCCAGGCGGCAAAGTCGCGGCCTTTGCTGAACGTTTCGATGGCCGGGGCCAGCGCAATGATGGCGGTAGCGGCGATCGGTCCGATGCCAGGGATGGTCATCAGGCGCCGTGCTGCTTCATCCTCTTTCGCGCGGCGCGCGATCTCACGATCGAGTACCGCGATGTGCTTATCGAGTTCGCCAAGCATATCGACCATGAGCGCGAACATCGGTCGCGCTGCCTCAGGTAGGCTCGATGCCACCTCTTCCTCGTCAAGCAGGTCTGCCAGCATCGCTATTTGCGCGGTTCCGCGCGGGGCAACCCAGCCATATTCTGCCAGATGTCCACGGATCGCATTGATGAGCTGAGTCCGCTGACGCACCGCCAGATCACGGGTGCGGAACACGAGGCCCGCTGCCTTTTGCTCCTCACTCTTCACTGCCACGAAGCGCATGCCAGGACGCTGCGCTGCCTCGCATATTGCCTCGGCATCGACCGCGTCGTTCTTGTGCCGCTTCACAAACGGCTTCACGTACGCCGGCGGGATCAGTCGGACCTCATGTCCCATCGCCCGCAGTGGTCGTGTCCGTCAACGTGGTGTAATTTCAGGTGTGGCCCCGGGCCGCATCGTTCAGGCGGCCTTGGGTGTAATCTGTAGTGGCGGCACCTCCTCGATCTGCGGTGTGACGAGAGCGGCCATGCCCTCGATCTGCATATAGCGGTTCTGGAGTTGATACTCGTCGTTCTGTTCGAGCAGCACGGCGCCGATGAGTCGGGTGATGCTGTCTTCGTTGGGGAAGATACCGACCACGTCGGCGCGGCGCTTCACCTCCTTGTTCAATCGTTCCAACGGGTTGGTGGAGTGCAGCTTGGTGCGGTGCTGCTCGGGGAAGGTCATGTAGGCGAGCACGTCATGCTCGGCATTGTCCATGCAGGCGCCGAGTTTCGGCCAGCGGGCGCGCAACTGGTCGGCGACGTGGCGCCAGGTCTGCGTCGCGGCGGCATGGTCTGGCTGGAGGAATACCTGCCGGATCGCGGCGGCGACCATGGTATTCTGGCCCTTGGGCACATGGGCACATGGGCACATGGGCAAGCGCGTTGCGCATGAAATGGACGCGGCATCGCTGCCAGGTTGCACCGACGACGCGGGTGATGGCGGCCTTCAGCCCCTCGTGCGCATCCGAGATGACCAGCTTCACGCCCTTCAGCCCGCGCCGGACGAGGTCGCGCAGGAAGGTCGACCAGAACGGTTCGGCCTCGCTGGGGCCGATATGCAGGCCGACGATTTCGCGCTTACCCTCGGTGGTGACGGCGACGGCGATTATGGCGGCGACCGAGACGATGCGGCCGCCCTCGCGCACCTTGAGGTAGGTCGCGTCGAGCCAGAGATACGGCCACTCGCCGGTGAGCGGGCGCTTCAGGAAGGCGTTCACCCGCTCGTCGATGTCCTTGCACAGCTTGGACACGCTCGACTTCGAGATGCCGCTCATCCCCATCGCTTGTACCAGCTCGTCGACCCGCCGCGTGCTGACGCCGGCGATCCACGCCTCCTGGATGACGCTGACCAGCGCCTTCTCCACCGTCTTGCGGGGGTCGAGGAAGCCGGGGAAGTACGCGCCGGTGCGCAGCTTCGGGATCTTGAGGTTGAGCGTGCCCAACCGGGTATCGAGTGCCCGGTCGCGGTAGCCGTTGCGCCATGTGCTGCGCTCGCCGGATCGCTCGTGGCGGCTGGCGCCGATGAGGCCGTCGACATCGGCCTCCATGATGATCTGCAACACGCTTTCAGCGACGCTGCGCAGGAAATCGCCGTCTCCGGTCTTCGCCATCAGCTCGGCAAGCGGTAGTCTATCGTCGGTCATCGGGAATTCCTCGGGTCAGGTTGAAGTCTGGAAACTCCACCATATCCGATGTGCCCGGTGGCCACCGAGACGCCGATGCCGGGGTGGGGCCTCGGCCCCACCCCGCCATACACCGTCATCTACACCGGGAAATTACACCACGACCGCGGACGCTAGCCCCGCAGTTCGCGCGCCCAATGATGCGCTCCGCCACACGCCTCCAGCGCGACCGTGCACCGGGGTTGCCGCACGAAGAATTCCAACAGCTTGGCGCGTGTCAGCTTGCGGCTGAAAACCATCGCTCCGCGCGTATCAGCGCCGTGCGCGTGAAAAACGTTCTTGGCGATATCGAGACCAATTGTGCTAACTTCAGACACGGACGCCTCCCTCAAGTGGTGCTTCAACACCTCCACTTTGGCACATCGATGCCGTCGGGGGGCGTCCACCCCATCAGGTTTAGGATCGTTCGCGTATAGACTGAAAGACCGGGATGGGGCGTTAGCCGTCGTCTCGGGGCCAGGGAGTTGCCTTTCGAGACATGCTGGAGCGAAAGGTCGGCGCAAATAGTCGCATCGAGTGTCGGGCAAAAGGTAGAACAATCCTGTGGGGTAGCTAAGCTGGGGTGAATCATAGGGGGGTAAAGCCGTGAAGCGAACCTTGACTGCCATCATGCTTGCGGCTGCCGCTCCCGCGACAGCGCAGAACACGCGCTCGCTAGGTGACCTTACTTCGCCGCCAGCGACGATAGATCAACTAGCTTGGCTAGCAGGAAGCTGGGTCGGCAAGGGCATGGGTGCGGACGTAACGGAAACGTACTCTGCACCACTCGGAGGCCGGATCACGGGCCATTTTGCGATGACGGACAACAAGGGTGGTGTCGCGTTCACTGAGATCGTCGATTATGTCCCGCTGCGGGGGTCGCTCGCCTATCGAGTCCGGCACTTCAACCCAGACATGAGTGGCTGGGAAGACAAGACGAGCCAGCCAGTAATCTTCCCCCTTGTGGCGGTGGAGAAGGGTCGGTGGTTCTTCGACGGCATGACGGTCGAACGCACCGGCCCGAATGCGCTCACAATGTGGGTGCGAATCACTGAGAATGGCACTGCAACCGACGTGCCATTCCGATTAGTTCGGACTCCCTCGCGGGCTCGATAACGACGAGAGATCGGGTTTCTTGCGCGGAGCAAGGTCCGGCAGCCTAGCTCTACCTCGGCGAGCAGGCGTTTGGAGCCGTGCAGCGTTGGCCGGACCCACGGCGACTTTGAGGATCAAGTGCGCACACGTTAGATGACAAAAGCTGGGGCGGTAAAGGTTGCGGGAAGGAGGGCAGGGGCATCAGGCAGCTGCGCGCCCACTTTCAGACATTGAGAAGCTTGAGCGACATCCCCAAAAGCGGACGTCGACATGCAAATCCGAAGAACCCTCCCGGCGGCCGAGAGTGACGGGAGCGAGATGCTCGCTCACTTAGCCGCATCAGCGCAGCAACGGCTGCCTCAACAAGCGGTGAAACGCTCCTGCGACCGTCGGGCATTCCTCCGTCGGCGGAGAATTGCACCGCTAATACCGACCCCAGCGATGATCAAAGCCCAATGATGGGGTTCGGGGACGCCACTCGTGAAGCCTCCAACGTATGTGCCATTGAGAAAGCCGGTCTGCCTGGTGATCGGGTCGCGCGTCCCGTATTCAAAATTGGAGTAGTAGGTCGGACCTTGACCGAAGATGCCGTCGAGCGTGAGTGGCATGCCGTCGTCGGCCTGTCGGAGAACACCACCGATGGAGACCATTTGGTTTTTGTCCGCACTCCCACCGAAGGGCTCAGCCGGGTCGCCAACGGTCGCCTTCCCTGCCAGAAAAAAAGTGAAGACAAGTGACTCTTCGCTCATGTTCGATCCAGGGAAGAACGAGAAGCCTCGATAAAGTTCAATGAAAGGGGCGTACACAGCTTCGGAAGACAGCGGGTACGCATAGCCCCCAAGCGTAACTGCCGCGCTTGAGAGGGATAAATCATAGATCGCATAGCCCTGAGAGGCTTCGAATAGCGCGGCCTTCGCGGGGTCGAAGGTGAAGGAGAAGCTGAAGGCGCTGCCGAGCGGAACCGAGCCGGTCAGCGGGAGCTTGCCTGAGACCTCCGACAGCGTACCGGATCCGCTATACGTCACGGGAGCCGCGGCAGCCCCGGATACTGCGATGAAACAGCTGGCGATCATCGCGACTGACGTACGGCGCATGAGAACTCTCCCCCTGTTTCTTAAATCTTAGCACCAGCATGCGTTCTCTAGCGTTGCGATACAAGCGCCGATGGGACTTCAAAGCCTACACGCCCAAGCCTCCTCACGCTTAGTCCAAAACTGGGACAACTACTTTGGCCAAGCCTGGCGGCTAACGTCCATTTCCGGGAAGCATCTCGCGACTTTAATTGTCCCCTTTGAGGCGGGACCGGTCGAACAGCGGGAGGGCTCCCGAGCCCGGCGGCTGTGCGCCCAAGATCGGACATGTCTCTGGGCGCGCCTCAACTCTATTTTGAAGGGTTAATGGTTCGTCTAAGTCCGGCGAGGTTACACCTCCGTGGACAACGTCGACCAACGCTGGCTATGAATTCACACGATTAAGCAGCAGGGAACAAGCCGATGAATTGGAATATCGTAGTGGCAGCTTCCGTTCTAATTTTGTCGGGTGCGTCGGCGCAGGCCCAGGTCGCGCCCGCGGGCGTATCGGACCGATACACCGCGTGCCAAGCGAGGGCTGGCGGCAACACGGTGCAACAGGGCATCTGCGCGCAGTCGGAGATGGGTTCTCAGGATGCTCGGTTGAATAAGGCTTATCAGGAGGTGATGCGCCAACTGGCGAAAGACCCTGAGAAGCGCCTCGCTCTTCGTGCCGAGCAACGATCATGGCTGAAGGCGCGCGACTACGAGTGCAAGGTCGATCAAGAGACGATCAACAGCAGCTGCTTGGTCTTGAAGACGGCGAGCCGCACGAATGAGCTGGAGCAAATGATCCGCTTCTAGCCTCTATACCTATGGCCACGCAGAGAAGCAGCTGTGGGATCCGTAGGAGGGCGTCGGCCGCTCGGCGCCCACTTCCGGACGTTCGTGGGGCCGATTGAAATCCCCAAAAGCCGACGTCAGCGGTCCACCTCCACTAAAGGTGGCGGTCAACCAATTGTAGAGAACAAACGGCGCGCCGTAAAAATTCTCGGGGCACCGCCGGCTAGCGCGAGCGGGCCTATTCAGGCAAAACCGTTTCGCCGAGCACCATGCCCCGCAGGCCGAGCCACTCTGCCATTCGCTCGAGTTCAATGACCAGGCGCTCGCGGGTATCAAGTGGTGCGTTTGGTTCGAGTGTTATCCTCTGCGCCCGAAGCAAACCAGCTTGTCGATCGGCCTTGAGGTCCACCCGGGCTACCAGCGCTTCGTCGAGGAGGAATGGCAGCACGTAATAGCCATGGGTGCGAAGTGGCTGCGGCACGTAGATCTCGATACGATAGCGAAAGCCGAACAACCGCTCTGTTCGACCGCGTTCCCAGATTAGAGGGTCAAAAGGCGCCAGCAACGCTGCCCCGCGTATTCGGCGTGGTTTCGCTGCCTCACGATGCATCCAAGCCTTTTGGCTCCACCCCAAAACTTTGACCGGTTCAAGGACACCCTCCTCGGCCAAACTAGCTATCGCTGGATCGCCTTCGGCTGGTTTCAGCCGAAAGTAGTCGCGGAGGTCCGCAGCCGTGGCCACGCCGAGTGCCCGCGCGCTGCGGTCGATGAGCGTGCGCTGCGCGGTAGCCGCACTCGGTGTCGGAACTGCGAGGACATCTGCCGGGATTACCCGCTCTGTCAGATCGTACAGGCGCGCGAAACTGCCACGCCGCGTAGCGGTGGTTATGCGCCCCGCCCAGAAAAGGTACTCCAGCGCATGCTTAGTGTGGCTCCACTCCCACCAGCCGCTCCGGCTTGAGCCATTCTCGAAGTCGGCGGCAGCGAGTGGGCCGTCCGCAGCAATTCGGGCGAGGACCGCATCGGCTTCGGCCCGACGCTCGTTCGCAAACCGCCTGAGCGCTACGTACCCGGTCTCGCCGCGCTCCGCTTTCGCCATCCGCCACCGTATCAGCGGATGCAGGCGTAACGGTAGGAGCGACGCTTCATGAGCCCAATACTCGAAAAGGCGTCGAGCGGATTTCGGGCCCCACGCATCACGCTCGAGTAGTGCACGATCGTAAGTGCCCAGCCGTGAGAAGGCTGGTAGATAGTGTGCACGCGTCAGTACGTTGACGCTGTCGATCTGGAAAAGGCCAACGCGATCTACGGTTCGGCGTAACTGAACTGCGCCGACCTGTGACGGGTATCGGGATCCAAACCCCTGCGCGGCTAGAGCAATTCGGCGTGCATCAGCGAGGGAAAGGCTGGTCGTCATCCCTTCGCTGATTGATCGGAGAATGGGGGAGGTCAAGTGAAGTGACACCGGCAACCCACCAAGTGGATGCAGACGGCTGCGCGCCCACTTCCCGCCGTTCGGCGGGTCTCGCGAGCTTTCCAGAAGCGGACATTCCGCAAGTTCTTTCGCAATCAGTCCCCGTGCCGGTTGGGGGAGGCGGCAAGCAGCCGCCCCCCTAATTTGGGCTCTCGCCAGCTAATGGATTATCCCGGAAGCGGACTCAAACGGACGGTTCTCAGATCCCCCTGGTGACGGCAGACGGGCAAAGCTGCCGTGTAGCGCAATCCCCTGACCGACGGCTGTCGCAAAGAACAGACATCACAGCCGAGCAACTGCGACCTTCGAGGGCTCGCAGCTAAGCAGCCGTTCACCAAGATTTCGGCTGCTGGCCGCGGGGAGGGCCCGTGCAGCTGTCCAGCGGCGCGGTTAAGCCTTCCCCTTTGCCAGCGCTCCGAGGGCAAGTAAGCTGGCAATTGCAATAGCTGGCATGCCGATTAGCCAGAAGCGGTCGTCTGCCGTCAGGTCCCACGGCGCTCCGCTGCAGCTCGTCGCGCCTGGGGCGAAGCCGCAGGCTAGTTGGACGAGATACCCATAGACGAGCATCGCGCACACGCCCGTCAGCGCCGCAAGCGCGAAAAGGGCATTGGATAGCATGCGCATCATCCGGTCGACCTTCCTGGGCTCACCCTCCGCGAGCGACATACCGCACGGGAGGGCAACGCCTCTAGCCGATCCGCAACGACGTGCAATCAAGGCCGCCGCAAGGTGTCTCGCGGCAGAGTGAGGCGAAATGGTCCGCCGGTCCGCGCAGATGCGGTGGCGTTTCGGCCTTGCCAACGGCGTAGGAACCAGCTGTCTGCCGAACCTGTCCCGAGAGAAGGAGAAGGATGCTGTTCATTCGTGCAGTCTTGATCAGCGCAACCGCAGTGACCTTAGGCGCGGCGACGCCGCCCCATCAGGTCGCCGCCCAGGCAAGTGCGAAGCGGATGCCCCTTGTGCCTCTGAGCGACGCGGACGAGCTATCGACCCAGGAGACAGGCTGCACGTTTACGTTCATGGGGGCAGGCCGCGACTATCTCCAGCTTGCTGGCAGCGAGCTCATGCTCCGAGATCAGCAGGGCTTACGCTCGTGTCGGTTGACCGAGAAAGAGGGCGAGGGCCTGGAGACAGGACAGGGCAGCGCTTCCTGTTCGGGGTACCGTCTGCACATCCAGGCCACCGGCCGCGCCACATCGAACGCAGCGACAGATAGCAGCGGCGGTCGCGCGATTCTTACGGTGGACCACGGCGGCGTTGCCACCAGCATGCGAGGCATGTGGGGCGTTGCTTGCTGAACCCGGGGTGCCATCTTGCAAGACGGACGTCGTCTCCGAACGCCATAGGAGATCCCGCTTCATCCGCATCGGACCCTGTTCAAGAACGTTAGTTCGGCGGCTAAGGAGGTTTGGATGCGAACGCTTTATCGTAAGCTCATGGTCGGGGCCGCGCTCGGAACAGCGTCTGTTGGCAGTCTGCAGGCACAGGAACTGCCTTCCGATGAACAGCTTCAAAGGGCATTTGGTGCAACCTACAATCGCTTAGGCCTTATGGAATATTGTGTCGCCAACGGCTTCGCGAACACAGGCGATGTGGCGAACGCGCGGAGGATCGTGGATGCGACCTTGAGCGGGATGACTGCCACGCCCGCCGCGCTTGCACAGCAAGAGGTTGGCCGGCGCGGCACCATTGTTGGACCGCAGGTTATCGGGTTGATGAACCCGGCTGATCCTGCACATCCCGAGGAGGTCCGCGAGGGCCAGACGATGTCGCTCGCCGAGAATGCTCGGGCACAGAAACTGTCTGAACGCACGCTCTGCAAGCAGATGAAAGAACAAGCGTCCGCTGTCGCTGGAGCTGCCGAACGGTAGGCGACTACTAAGCGGCGCACGGCTGATCGGTCTACTCATGAACGCGAGAATGGCGGATGGCGGCAAGAGCAGCCACGCAGGCGCCGACCGTCGCCTTCTGGTGCGAACGGCCGCAGACGGAAGGGCAGGGGCACCAGGCAGCAGCGCGCCCCACTTTCCGCCGTTCGAAGGTGATCGCGAGCTTCCCGGAAGCGGACATTCGATTCAAGCTGGCCAGGGTCGCACCGATCGGTCGGCCAGATATGCTCCCGTCGACGGGCGGACGGGAGAGCCCTCTTCGAGGCCCGCCGGCTAGCCGGCGAGCCGTTGGCTAATCCGCTTCCGGCAGCAGCCCGAGTCCGCTACCAATAGTGGCGCGGGGGAGAGGAAGCTCGCGAGATAGAATGGGGTGGGTATGATCGGTTCGATACTGCTGGCGATGGCTGCCTTCACACTTACTGAAAACATCCCTCCAGCCGTTGACCCATTGATCGCTCAAATCGAGACGGGCGATGCAGATCGATTTGCGGCTCTGTTTGAGCGCACAAACGGCCGACCAACTGCAGCACAGCTCCAGCGAGAATATCTCGATCAAGGCAGTTATGGCGTCAAGATTTTTACGCCTAACCGTATTCGCGATGCGTCGCACCTCGCGTCCAGAATAGCAGCTAAGCCTGACCTATACGCGAAGGCGATCCGAACCTGCCTTCCGATTGCGAAGCAAACTACATCGGAACTTCGCGCTACATATCTAGCCTTTCATGGGCTTCTTCCAGAGCGAGCGCTCCCGCGCATATATCTGGTAGTCGGCGCGGATAATTCGGGCGGCACCGCTGGACCGGGCGCTCAGGTGTTGGGCCTTGAGACGCTTTGTCGTATATCGGAGACCCCCGAGCAGCTCCGCACCATCCTTCGCGGCTTTTACGCCCATGAGACGGTGCACGTATTCCAGTCCAATGATGACGAGGAGAAAGGGAACGCCCTGCTTCGCGACGTTCTGACCGAAGGCGCGGCCGACTTCATCGCTATGCTCGTCACTGGGCGGCAGATGGACCCAGCACGCACTGCTTGGGCCGAGCCTCGTGAGGCAGAGCTATGGGAGCAGTTCCAAGCTGACCTGAAAACGACGGCAGGTCTGCGAATGAACGAGATGAAGCCAGGAACGCCGGCAGCCGAAAGCGTCCATAGGTGGGTGGCCAATTATGGCAGTGCCCCCTCGGGATGGCCGGGGGAGGCAGGCTACTGGTTGGGACAGCGGATTTGGGAGCGCTGGTACAACCGGCAGGCGGATAAAGCAGCCGCGGTTCGAGCTATGCTGGAATTGAGGGACCCGGAAGCCGTTCTGGCAGCGGGGAGCTTCGTGAAGTAGCAAAGGAGTTCATTATCCAGCGAAGCCGATAGCAACATTCTGACGGCAGGGCGCCCAATTTCAGACATTCGGAAGGTAATCGACCTCCCCGAAAGCGGACGTGGACGTGTGAGCTCGAGGCGCCTCGCCGGCAGCCGAAAGCGGGGGAGTGGGCTCTCCCCCTACTCTGCCTTGGCGATGGTGGCTTGTCGGGCGATAAGCTGCCAACCTGCGCTCCGCTTTGCCCATACATCTGTGAATGGGCGCGTGACTTGCTTGCCGGCGCCAGGCCCCTTCAACGGGATCATTGTGTCGTATCCCATCACCACAGTCACTTCGGGCTTCTCCCCAACGAAGGTGATGTGCTTGTGGAAGTCGCGATACTCGAGGAAGTCCTGCTCCATAACGGCGATCACATCCTCTCGCCCGATGACTGTGTTGTTGGGCGAGTTGACAATGAAATCGTCGGCCCAGACGGCCCTGACGCCTGCAGCGTCATGAGCCAGCATGGCCTTCCCCAGCTGGCCATACGCAGCGCCAATTTCCGGAGGCATTCGCACCCCCGGCGCAAGCTGGGCAGATGCGGGCGCGGCAGCGACGAGGGCTGTAAAAAGTGCAATTCCCTTGAGCATGTATCGCCGCCCCCTTCGAATTACCGCAATCACAATGCGCCCGATGGCTGGCCCTTGCAATGACGCTGCTAGGCGCGAGCGATCGAAGCGGTAGGCGACAAGGGGGACCAGGCAGCTCGGCGCCCAAACTCGGACATTCAGAAGGCCAATGGACCTTCCTGAAAGCGGACGGAATCTTGCGCTGCTCGACCGGTGCGGTCTGCGGCTGGCATTGGATGGAAATCGGCGCCTTAAATCGTCGCCAAAAAAGGCGCCCCGAGGAGGCGCCTTGAGTCGAGGATTGCATGAGTTGTAATCACTACATCGAACAGGTTGGCATATGGTTAACGGCAAGCGTCCGACCCGGATCGTCCGAGCAAAAGCGGCTCGTCTGTAGGAGCAGTCACTGCCTCAGCGCAGCGGAAGCGTCGAAAGCGGACTGGTAGTCCGGTCCGAACTGATCCATGGCCGCAACGTGCGACAGCCGATTGTGTGGAAGTGCCGCATCGGCAAGGATAGATGCCTTGGTTGCACGAGCCTGGGCCCGCTTTGAAGCGGGGGGGCCAGCCTCGGCCATGACGGTGAAGCGGGGGTCTACGGCAGCGATGCCGGCGATCGCCTTGGCAGCGCGCTTGGTGATTTGCCGAACGCGTTCTGCGGTCACACCCGTCTCGGCCGCGAGTTGCTCGAGGCTCGCACCACTGAAAAGGCGACCCTCGACGATCTCTCGCTCGCGCGCGATCGTCGCTTCCAGCTTCTCGAGGTCTGCAGCGGCGATGCCGTTCATGCGGAGGCGCGGGAGCTCCTTACGAAGGGCCGCCTCCTGACGCTTAGGCAGCGGGCGGCGGGCGAGTGCCTCCATTCCCACCGTGCGCAGGTGATCGACATAGGCACCGATTAGAGACGACTTCGCTCCGTCCGCCAGATAGTCCGAGGCGGCAGACTCCGTTGCCTCGACGGCAAACTCATCCTCGAGGGCGTCCAGGAACGAACCCATCTCGCCGTCACTGTCCAGGATGGCGTTGAGAGAGACCGTCGTGGCGGCAACCCTCTTCGCGGACGGCCGCTGATCGGTCATCACGCGGAAACGTAGGCTCTGGAGCTCGCCTCGGATCTGCCAGTTCACAAACGTCGTGAACTGCGCCTTCTCCGGCTCATACGCTTCGACCGCACGATGCACGGCGATGGCGCAGCACTGTTCAGCATCTTCGAAATAATTGATGAGCCCGTACTGCCGCACGAAGTGGCGAACGCGGGGTGCGATGAGCTTCATGATCTGCGCATGAGCACGGTCCACATTCACACGCTGCCGGTTGGTCGACGTCGCACCGTCGTTAGGACGGTTCTCAAGAATGACTGCAACTGCCGCTTCAAGCGCGAGCGTGGTCTTGGACGTCATGATCTTCCCCTGGTTCGAGCCGGACATCGTGATGTCCGGGCACCAGGGAAAAATGCCGTTAACCAGTTAACGAAGTGGTAAACGCCAGTTTAGGTGGAAACGCGTATCGGCTTGCGGCGGGCATCGCAGATCCCACAAGCGCAACGCCTTCAGCACTACCGGTGAGCCAACTCAGTGGCGAGGCATCGGCGCGTGACCCAAAGGTAGATGGTGCATCACGGAGAGGTCGTCGCGGCGGTCGACTGCTTGTCCGCACATGGGGCAGACCTCGAAATGACGCAGTTCGTCCACGGCACGATCTCGGCTGCGTCCTCGAGAAGAGCGCTCTCCGGGGAAAGCGGCGACTACGAAATTCATCATCGACAGGCTCGCTGTTAGCGTTTCCTTTACCATATAGAGGCTAGCGCAGGGGTTGGGTTTAGCTGCGTGGAAATTTTCCGGCGGAGCGGCCAATGGCACTGGGCGCGACGTAGCTCACCCCCGAATGCACGATAATTTGCTGCTCAGATGCCTACCATCTGGCCGAGTGAGCAGTTGTGCCGTCCACCTTCGTGTGATCAAGCGCTGGCGTGGCCTGGAGAGAAACCGGACCGCTCACGGTGCGCGGCGGCACGCCGTAGAACTCGCGAGACCTGATCGATGGAATAGGGCTTGTGGATCAACTCGAAACCGTCGGTTCCACCAGCGGCCAGAACGTGGCTGTAGCCGCTGGCCAGCACGATCGGGAGCCCACCATGCAAGCGGCGGATTTCCTTGCCCATCTCAATGCCCGTCATGCCCGGCATCACGACATCGGAAAAAACGACATCGAAGCGCTCAGGCGCGCTGTTAACCTCCCGCAGCCCTTCCAGACCGTTCGTCGCCAAGACAGTGCTGAAGCCGAGCTGGTCTAGAGCATCGACGGTGCTCGCCGCCACCTCCGCATTGTCCTCCACTACCAGGACGCAAGGAGTCATGTCGGTGACAATCTCATCTTCGACCGAAGCAACGGCCTCGTTTGAGGCCGGCGCCTCGATCTGAGGCAAATACAAGGTGACGCGGCTACCGGCGCCGACTTCGCTTTCTACCTGGATGTCGCCCCCAGATTGACGTGCGAATCCGAAGACCTGCGAAAGTCCAAGGCCCGTTCCCGAACCCGTAGGCTTTGTGGTGTAGAAGGGTTCGAAGATGCGCTCGCGGTCCGATGGCGGGATACCAGTTCCTGTGTCCACGATAGTTACCGCAACGAAGGGCCCCGCTATCGTGGGGCGTTCCCGGAGAGCGGGCATCGAGTCAACCGCTTCTATGTTGATTTGAACGCGACCCTCGCCAGCCATCGCATCTCGGGCGTTGACGACGAGGTTCACCAAAGCAGTGTCAAACTGGTTTTTGTCCGCGCGAACGCAGACTGGTTCGTCAGGCAAGACTCGTGATATTGCGACTCTGGTGCCGACAAGTGTTTTGAGCATTTCCTCTATCGAATCGAGGTTCGCTCTCACATCAAAGGGTTCCGGCGTTAGCGTTTGCCTCCGAGCAAATGCGAGAAGCTGCTGAGTGAGCTTCGCGGCCCGACCGACTGCTTCATCGATTGCGCCGATGTATCGCTCCCGACGCCCCTCCTTTTGGGTGGGCAACTTCAGCATCTCGATCGCCGACTTCACGATCGTCAGCAGATTGTTGAAGTCGTGCGCGACGCCCCCCGTTAGCTGACCGACCGCCTCCATTTTCTGTGACTGTCGAAGCGCGTCCTCGGCGGCGCGAAGTGCGGCCTCGGCTCGAAGCCTGGCGCTGATGTCCTTCGCGTGGTGAAACGCACCGATGATCGTCCCATCAGCGTTTCTCAAGGGGGCATAGTAGATGTCCCAATAGGGTTTGGAGAGATCAGGGTCGCCGAACTCCTCGGTGACGTTGAACACCTCCCCTGAAAGCGCCCGCGACATGAAACCGCGGATGATCGGTCGCTGCTCTGGAAGGAACAGATCCGGGAAAACATCGCCAATCTGAACGTGATAATTGTAGATGCGATAGAACTCATCGCTGTGAGCGCGATTGAAGGCGATAAGTTTAAACTCATGATCAAAGGCGCAGATCGGAGACTGGTCAGACTGCCCGATGATCTCCCATAATGCAGAAGATGCGTTTGTCATCGATTTACAAGCTCGACCTGTTGCGCCTCGCGGGCAATAACTTTCCGCAGGCCTCGCTTAATATCAAGTTAATTTTTGCGCCTGTTTTCGCGAAGATAGCGCTTTGCGCAGAATTTGAGCGTCGCGTTCGCTGTCCGGTGTACGGCATCCCAGCGAGGTCGGCGGCTGCGGCCGGCTTGGTGTGAGAGCCAGCAGGCGCCCGAGCCCTCATAGGCGTCATTGGCGGTTTCACCAGGCTCGGGGCGTTCCTCCAATTCGCTGCGCAACGGCTTGCTCAATTTCATTCAGCTCTGCTTGGCTGAGTACCCCTGCGACGTGCATCTTGCGCATTAGCTCCTCAACCAAAGCGGCGAGGAAGTGCAATTCCGCGCGTTCAGAGCTGATGTCCTCGTCCGTCGTGCTAACGCTCATTTTTGATCCCCTATCGCGAACGCAATGTCCTGCATTTTGCATAGAGGCCGATAACAAAGAAGGATAACAAGGCTAATTTCCGGGAGCCGGCAGACCCTCGGGCAGCTGCGCGCCCCACTTTCAGCCGCTAGGAGGCGCTTGAGGGCTTCCCAGAAGCGGACACCACGTCGCGGGGTGGAGTTTGAAGGGGCGACCGCTCAGCGCATACCAAGTGCGAGCCCTCACGCTGCCTATGCTCCTCGTAAGGGCTTCGGACGACTGGCTACTCTCGCTGATCCGGTAATGCTCGGAGGGGGATCATAGCCGAGCGTTAAGCCTCGATATCTATCAAGTTCACTGCCACCTCCGTTCCCCCCATCCCGCGGAGGTGGCGCGGCACTTAGACGCGTTCTTGTCCTGGTCACAGTTGGCCATGGAGAGGAGCAATGTCACATTCGCAGTACGATCCAGCTCTACAGTCGCGGCCCGCATGGAACGCTGGAAGGTCGGTAGGTATAAAAAGACCGCTGACGCAGAAGCAGATTTGGGCAATACGCTTTTTTCTAGATCGAGAAGGTCGCGTCCGCGATAGGGCACTTTTCGATTTGGCGATCGATAGCAAGCTACGTGGCTGTGACCTTGTCAAGGTCAAGATCGGCGATCTAGTCTCGGGCGTAAATGTCAGAACCCGCTCGATTGTCGTGCAGCAGAAGACAGGCAGGCCAGTGCAGTTTGAACTGACCTCGGATGTGCGGGGAAGCCTGCTGGCTTGGCTAGAGTGCCGGGGCGGATCAATCCAGGATTTTGCATTCCCAAGTCGGGCGAACCCGGCTGAGCACCTAAGCGTGAGGCAATACGCACGCCTCCTGCACGAGTGGATAGATGCCGTGGGTCTACCAAGCGCGGAGTACGGCACGCACTCTCTGCGCCGCACCAAGGCCGCGATGATCTATCGGGCAACAGGAAATTTGCGTGCGATCCAGATCCTGCTGGGTCACTCTAAGATTGAAAACACTGTCCGATACCTCGGCGTCGATGTGGAGGACGCGCTGCTGCTTGCCGAGCGGACGGAGATTTGAGCGCAAGGCGGCCCAGTTCCGTTTAATGGGCCGCCATTTCGCTGCCGCTGCGCGCGTCCTTCCTGCCGCTCAGAGGCTCCGTAGCGCTCCCTAAAAGCGGTCATGGGTAGCCCTCCGTCGGACGACGTGAAACCCCTTTGCCATATCGCCGTTGAGCGGCGATGGCAGCTATTGCACATCTTTCGGATATCCACTTCGGAGCCAACGACCCCAAGATTGTAGCCGCGACCGAGGCTTGGCTGCAGGCCCGCCAGCCTGACCTGGTGATCATAAGCGGCGACCTCACGCAGCGTGCGCGCGTCAGCCAGTTTCGTCAGGCCGCCGCTTATGTGAATCGCCTTCGCGCAGCCGGCCACAACCTGCTGGTGGTACCCGGAAACCATGATGTACCGCTCTATGACGTCGTTCGGCGGTTTGCGGCACCGCTTCAGCGGTACAAGCGCTACATCTCAAACGATCTTTGCCCGTGGTTTGAGAATGACGAGATCAGCGTCCTCGGGATCAACACCGCACGTTCGCTTACGATCAAAGACGGTCGGGTTAATCGCGAGCAGATCGCCTTGATGAAAGGGCGCTTCGCGGCGGTCAGCTCAAGCAAGACGAAGATCCTGGTCACCCACCACCCGCTCTTCTCGATGCCGATCGGCGCCGGCGGCGAACTAAGCGAAGCGGTCGGTCGACATGATGAGGCAGTCAAGGGCGCGTGCGAAGCCGGGGTGCACATAGCCCTCGCGGGGCACTTCCACAGGACCTATGCCCAGTCCGCGCGGAAGATGGCTGAGAAGGCGGGCTCCGCGATCATCATCCAGGCAGGGACCGCTACCTCGACCAGGCTACGAAATGCCGAGCCGCAGAGCTTCAATTGGCTTGAAGTAGCCAGCCATGACCGCTTCAGCCTCCAAGTGATCGCGTGGGGCGGCACGTCGTTCCTCGAAGGCAGCAAGGTTGCCTTCACGTACGACGGTGGGGAGTGGCAATCCCGTAAGGACCTCTGATCACCCGCGGGCTCTCGCCGCAGGGGGTGCGGCTCTACGCCTGCGTTTGCGTGTGAGAAGGCCGTGATGCCGGTCGGATAGCGAAGATGCGCCCGGACGTTACCCGTCGGCGGGCCTGGGTCGCTGGATAGTTTGCCACCTCCGCCAAGAGTGGGGGATCTCGGAGGTGGCGAGAACCTGTTTAAGGGCTCGATCTTAATGAACTTCCCCGCGGCGTATCCGGGTTGTTCCGCGCGCGCAGGGTGGCGGCGGGCCGTCGATCTCATCAGTAGTGTGAACGGCCAAGCCGGCGAGCGGAGGGTGCTAGGCAGCTGCGCGCCCATTTCCCGTCATTTGGAAGTGCACCCGGCCTTCCCAGAAGCGGACATCGCCATAGCCTCGTTCGCAATCGTTCAGAGCGCCGGCGGCAGGCGAGGGATGAACCGAAAAAGGGAAGCAGGCGGGCCGCTGGGCGGGACATTCCGGCGCGTAGTTCTACTGAAGCGCTTCTACAAAGCGGACACCATTAGGCCGACGGACGAGTCCCTGCTTCGCGGCGGAACAGGACCGTTTCGAGCCCGAAGAATGGAGAGACGCGGCGACGAACATCCTCTAAGGATTGGAAATGTCCGTCATCTCATCGATTCAAGTGGGCGGGTGCTAAAAATGAGCGATGATGCTGCACAGCACACGAGCGGCGCCGGGTTGAACGCTTTGCTGCAGACTGCCGAGCGCCTCGTCACTGCCTGCTCAATAGAACAGGTTGTGGCGGTGCTACGCGATGTTGCGCGTAGCCTCGTTGGTGCGGAAGGTATCGCAGTCGTCCTGCGCGATGGCGATCAATGCTGCTATGTCGCAGAGGATGCCGTCTCGCCACTCTGGACGGGACAGAGTTTCCCAAGCGCTTCCTGCGTTTCCGGCTGGGCCATGCGGCACAACGAAACCGTGGTGATCGAGGACGTCCTTCTGGACGAGCGGGTCCCTCAGGAGGCGTATGCTCGCACGTTCGTTCGCAGCCTCGTGCTCGTCCCGATAGGTCGACCGACTGCCTCGGCAGCGCTTGGAGCCTATTGGGCAGAGCCAAAACAACACGCAGCCGAAGTCATCGAAAAGCTGCAGAGCCTGGGACGCCTGGCCACCCTCGCGCTTGAGAACGCCCGCCTGCAGAAGGCCCGCGATCGCGCTGCCAAACTAGGTGCGGTGCAGAGCAGAGTCCTGGAGCTTGCCGTAGAAGAGGCTCCGCTTCCCGAAACCTTAACCGCTATCGTGCTCGAGATGGAGCAGCTAGCCGACTCTGGCATGCTCGGATCCATTCTGCTCGTAGACTCAGACGGGAAGCGTCTCTGTCATGGAGCCGCTCCCAACCTATCCTCTGCCTACAATGAAGCGGTCGACGGGATCGAGATCGGATCGGCTGTGGGCTCGTGCGGAAGCGCAGTGTGTCGCAACGAACCGGTATTCGTATCCGATATCGCCTCCGATCCGCTCTGGACCGACTATCGAGAGCTTGCCGCCGAGCACGGGCTCGCCGCTTGCTGGTCGATTCCAATTCACGCTCCAACCGGCGCCGTTCTCGGCACATTTGCGATGTACTATCGCCAGCCCCGATCTCCTTCGGAGGGCGATCTAGAGATCGTGGATTTCGTGGTTCGAACAGTCGGCCTCGTTCTCCAACGTGCCAAGACCCACGTCGAGCTTCTCAGAGGGCAGGCGCGGTATCGGCAAATTGTAGAGGGAGCGGAGGACTTCGCGATCGTTACGCTGGATCGGCATGGTCTCGTAACAGGCTGGAACGCGGGCGCCACGCAGATTGTCGGCTACTCGCGCGACGAGGTCATCGGAAAACCCGGCGCCATCATCTTCACCGCAGAAGACAGAGAGGTCGGTGCCCCCGAGACGGAGATGCGGCAGGCGGCAGCTGAGGGGCGTGCCCAGAACGAGCGCTGGCATGTACGAAAAGACAGCAGCCAGTTCTGGGGCTCGGGCGTGACGATGCCGCTGGCGGCAGACCATGGCGGCTTCCTCAAGATCTTCCGCGATCGCACTGTCGAACACGACCTGGAGGAGGGGCTGAGAGAAAGTGAAGGGCGGTTGCGCTTCCTCGCAGATCTCGATCAGCAACTCTTCGGGGCCGCAGACGCCGCGGCGGCGATGGAGACAGCCACCAAGTTACTGGGCCAAATGCTGGAAGTCTCCCGCTGCGCGTACGCCGACGTCGATGCCGACAGCGATCGTTTTTGGATCCGGGCAGACTACAATGCGCCGGGTGTTTCGACATCCGCCGGCGAGTACAGCCTGGACTTGTTTGGACCACGCGCGGCCGCCGACATGCGCGCCGGCCGAGTGCTCGTCGTGCGAGATGTGGATCGTCAGCTGGCGCCTGATGATGGTCGCGAGATGTTCCAGTCCATCGGCATTCAGGCGATCATCTGCTGCCCACTGATCAAGGATGGACATCTCGCGGCGATGATGGCGGTTCACCAGAATACGCCGCGGGAATGGACATCGGCAGAGCTCATGCTCGTGCGCGAGGTCGTTGACCGCTGTTGGTCGCACATTGAGCGGGTCGGAGCGGAAGCCCGCCTAAAAGACAGCGAGGAGCGTCTTCGCCTGGCTGTCGAACATGCCGAAATAGGCTTCTGGGACGTCGACATGATCAGTGATCGCCTGATCTGGCCACGGCGAACCAAGGAGCTGTTCGGCATCTCACCCGATGTACCTGTCAGCATGCTCGACTTCTACCAAGGACTGCACCCTGAAGATCGAGAGGCGACGAGTGCCGCTTTCGCCGCGGCGGCCGATCCGGAGCAGCGAGCGCTGTATGACGTCGAATACCGTACGGTAGGCAAAGAAGATGGTGTTATCCGCTGGGTGGCGGCGAAGGGCCGTGGGGTCTTCGATGACGAGGGGCGCTGCGTGCGGGTGGCGGGCACCGCCATCGAGATCACTGCACGCAAGGAAGCGGAAGAAGCTCTGAAGGATTTGAACGCCACCCTCGAGGCGCGGGTTGCCAACGCCGTCCAGGAACGCGAGCAAGCGCAGGAAGCTTTGCGCCAGAGCCAGAAAATGGAGGCAATGGGCCAGCTGACCGGGGGCGTAGCCCACGACTTCAACAATCTACTCACGCCAATAGTCGGCACACTAGACCTGCTACAGCGTAAGGGGCTTGGCGGAGAACGCGAGCAACGACTCATCGCAGGGGCCGTGCAATCGGCCGATCGCGCCAAAACCCTGGTGCAGCGTCTCCTTGCTTTCGCGCGCCGCCAACCTCTTCAAGCCATCCCCGTAGACCTCAAGCTGCTGGTCGCGGGTATGGCCGAGCTCGTGGCGAGCACTACCGGTCCGCAGATCAGGGTCGTGGTCGATGTGCCCAAAGATACACCGGCCGTACGCGCGGATCCCAATCAGCTCGAGATGGCGCTTCTAAACCTGAGCGTAAACGCGCGCGACGCAATGCCGGATGGCGGAACGCTTCGGATCTCGGCGCGTATCGAGGATTTGGTCCCGGCTGACCGCCCCGGGTTGAAAGCAGGCGTGTATGTCCGCCTGTCGGTTTCTGATGACGGGCTAGGCATGGACGCGGCGACACTAGCGAGAGCCGTCGAGCCGTTCTTCTCGACCAAGGGGGTGGGCAAGGGCACCGGTCTGGGGCTGTCCATGGTACATGGGCTGGCGTCCCAGCTCGGTGGAGGGCTATTCATCCAGAGTAGGCCCGGCTTAGGCACGAACGTTGAGCTATGGCTACCTCGGAGCGACACCGCCGCGGCGATCGCCTCCGAAGCGCCAGCGTTCGCCGCGCCCAATGCCACGCGTGGAACGGTGCTCTTGATCGATGATGAAGACGTCGTTCGCGATAGCACCGCAGCCATGTTGGTCGATCTTGGCTTCGCCGTAACCGAAGCAGCTTCTGCGGAAGAGGCAACGCAGAAAATTGCGGAGCACACGATCGACCTTGTGGTAACCGATCATCTCATGACCGGGATCACCGGGACCCAATTCGCGCGAAACCTTCGAAGTAGTCACCCGAACATACCCGTCCTCTTGGTCTCTGGATACGCTGACCTAGACGGTGTTGACCCGACCATAGCTCGGCTCGTGAAGCCCTTCAGGCAAGATGAGCTCGAGGCATCCATTGCAGGCCTCTTCGCGGCGACGCACAGCGCCTGATCTGGAAGGCGCTACGGCGGCCTCGCGCCCACTTCCTGCCGTTCGACAACCTCAAGAGGCTTTCTAGAAACGGACACTGACGAGCGTAACACGCATAACGGATCTACCGCAACGACGACATCGCTTCGCCAATCTCAATCATGTGGTAAGCTGGCTAATCAGGTAAAACCGTGCGGGGCGCTCCTAAGTGCTGTGGCTCAACACGGATAGGCGAACTACCTACGCGCTAAGAGGAAAGTTTCTCAACCAACTGTCTCATAGAATTCCTGAAACGTCCCTCGCGGGGCGACTGCGGGAGGTTGTCGATGATGGAATGGTTCAGGGTCGAGCTGCCGATCAGGAAAAAACTGAAGCTCGCCTTTGGCGCGATGATCGGGGTGATGCTGCTCCTGGAGATCATATCCCTTCTCGACTCCGGGTGGATCCGGATCGCCGTGGATCTAACCGCCATCGCCGCTGCCGCAGCTGTGGGTGCGAAATTCCGAGCGGCTATCGCAGATCCATATGTGGAGACCGTGGTCCGCATGGAAGGCCTTGCAGCGGGCGACCTTCACAGCCCTATCGCCTTCACGCACTACAAGGACTGCGTCGGTCGGATGACCAAGGCCATGCTCACTTTCCGTGACGCGGCCGTCGAACAGAAGCGGCAGGCGCAGGAGCAAGCGGAGATCGTCCAAGTCCTTGGTGAACGGCTTGGCCGCTTGCGTGCCGGCGATCTTACAGCGTCTATCGACCAGCAGTTCCCACAAGCGTATGCAGGCCTGCGCGACGACTATAACCTTACCCTCGAAGCGCTCCGCGAGCTGATTGGCGCCGTCTCCACCAGCGCCGATGCCATCGACACGGGCGCGCAGGAAATTGCGCATGCGTCGGAAAATCTGGCGAGACGCACTGAGGCCAACGCCTCGAACCTCGAGGAGACTACCGCAGCGATCGCGCAGATGGATCAGCGCCTGAAGCTGACGGCTGCCGCCGCCGCCCGGACGGTACAGCGTGCGGACGCTGCGATCGCGACAGTTTCTGGTGGTCGCGAAACCGCTGATGACGCAGTTTCAGCCATGAGCCGCGTGTCCGATAGTGCCAAGGGGATCGACAGCGTCATCGAGGGCCTCGACAAAATCGCTTTCCAAACGCGCGTACTGGCCATGAACGCCGCTGTAGAAGCCGGGCGGGCAGGTGAGGCGGGCCGTGGGTTCGCCGTGGTGGCCGACCTCGTTTCAGCGCTGGCAATGCGCGCGGAAGAGGAAGCGGGCCGGGCACGTGATCAACTCACCACCACCCAGACAGAGATCATTTCCGCTGTGGAGATGGTGCGGAAAGTGGACGGCGTGTTCGCCGGCATTTCGGGAGATGTAGCAGAGGTTCACGAGCTCCTCGGCGACATGGCCAAGGACAACATTGCACAAGCCAGCGCTATCACGGAGATCAGCTCCACCGTGAACGCTATGGACCAGACGACGCAGAAGAATGCCGCCATGGTCGAGCAGACCTCAGCGGCGGCGCGCAGCCTTTCGATCGAGATTAACCAGCTCTCCCAAGCAGCGGCAAAGTTCAACACCGGTAGTGCCGGCGCTTCAAAACCCGCTGCCTCAAGCCGGAACCATCCTCCATCAGATAGCTCCAGAGTGGCTTCGACCAGATATAGGTCTACCCATCTTCACGAAGAATGGACAACGTTCTAGGTTAAAAGCCGCCCAAGCGTACCTCGGCTAGGTGATCGCGAACGATCGGGAGTGGTGCCTGCTTGGCGCCCACTTTCAGTCGTTCAGCCGCCTCACTGGGCCTCCCGAAAGCGGACGCAGACTGAACTGTGCGAGGGGGTGGCTCCTGGCTACGCGGGGTGGCCGGTGTCGACCAAAATTCGCCGTTCGCCGGACTGCCCTCCAACGGCAGCTTTTGTTGCAAGCCGACCCTCTGTCGGCGTCAATCCCTTCTGTCCGCTGACGTGCTCCCCAAAACTCCTCCAGTCATAACTGGAGTCCGGGGTAGTCATGG
>NZ_DAMCTA010000008.1 GCF_032114135.1 Sphingomonas sp. | reverse complement strand
CCATGACTACCCCGGACTCCAGTTATGACTGGAGGAGTTTTGGGGAGCACGTCAGAGGCTATCACGTCCGTACGGTATCGCCCAAGGGCGACCGGATCGCCGCTACTTGCCGGCTGATCCGTAAAGGTGCGTGGGGCTTCAGTGTAGAGCTTTATCCCACGGGGCATGTAACCGTAAAAACGGGCACTTATCCTGTTCTAAAATTATCAAATCAGTGGGCATATCCGCTCCGTTCTCGGAGTGACGGCAGCTTCTTTTGGACGGCACCCGACCCGGCAGCGTTTGCGCTCTTTCTACATAGGGCGAGTAGCATGGGGTGGGGCGATAGGTTTGTGTCTCGTGAGCTTAACGTCGATTTTCAGAGCCACGGGTCCGACGATGCCGGAACCCTCGCCGCCTTTGCGCACCTCTGCCGCTTGCCCGGAATTTCGCCCAACGCTTACTAGGCCGACACACATATCGAAACGTCTGCTCACCACCCATTTTCAGGCCCTCGACGCCGCAGCTCGCCGGCAAGCCGCCATCCCGCTCCAGGTGGAAAAGCTGCCGGTTTGCTCGCGCCTTCGCTGTCAGCCAAGCGGGTCGAGTTGCGTGAGATAGTCGGCGCCTGCTCTATTAGAAGGCGACTGCGCCGCCGATGAGAGAGTCACATGTCGAGCAAACCATGGTTTCACGATTCTCGCGCAGGCACTCTGCCCATGCCCGTCTCCTTCGAAGGGTGGGCATCGCTGGCAGTGTTCGTAGGGCTTTTGCTGGCGACCATGCTTTCGCACTCCGCACTAATGTGGCCGGCTCGGGTTATGCTCGGGCTAGTCTATTTCGCGCTTAGCCTCCTCAAATCGGATCGGGGCGGCTGACGGCCGTAGAACGGGCTTACGCCCCTTGCGACAGAATACCTCCCAATGCCGCGTTTCCCATGAACCATCGCCTCCGGGACGGCAGCTATCGTCCACATCTTATCGAGAGCCGCCGGTCCGTTTCCGACGCCACTTCCAGCCGGTGCAATCGGCGGGCTTTCCGCAAGCGGGCGTCAGCCTGGGACGCGAGTGGATGTGCGACAAACAGGTCATTTCCGCCAGCCCTCAAACGCCGATCCTGGGCGTCTGTTATTCCCGGTCCGCGACTGCTCAGTCTCTTTTGGGTGGTTGCAGGCGATTGAAGCACCGGTTGTAGCCTGGTGCTCGAAGGGCATACCCAAAACGCACCCGCTACCAGCGACCATCTTGAGTATCCGTGGCGCCGGGCAGGGCAGGGAAGGGCGTTCAGGCAAAAGCGACAAGTTTCGTCACGTGGAAGCTGTTATGCACCGGAGGAGTTTCCTTGCCGTTTCGAGCGCGCTTGCCTAGTTTAAGCCTACCCTGCCAATCTGCTTCCAAGATGCCCTATGACGCTGCAGATCAACAGGGCGCATGGCCAGCTGACGTTCGCAAGCGCTTGGGACTCACAGGCGGCGGAGCGGTGTATCTGGACGAAACCGAAGATGGTGTCGTGTTACGGACAGCCAATCAGGCCGTAGCTCGAGCCCAAGCCTGGCTAAACAGTACACCGGCGACAACCCCGGGGCGTCGGTGGATGCATTCCTAGCGCGACGAGGCGGGCCACGGCTCGCTCGACGCATTCCGCGATCAAGTAGAGCTGTACAATCAGCTGCTGACCGACCGAGCCTTCCGGAGCTTGCACCGCAAGGCGCTTGCCCACTGAGGAAGGCTAGCCGCGAAGCGTGGGCATAGGCGTCCACCTCTTTAGCGCCGCCGGCCAACGTTTCACGGCGCCAGCTGGATGATCGAATGGCGGATTCGGGATTGCACCGAACCGATCTGAACGGCCGAGAATAGGGCGCCTCGCTGTCTGACAGCTGCCGAACGTACGAATGACCGGTTCCGGCGCAATGCGACCTTCCTGCAGCTGCATCGGAACGGCGTGAGTTGGTCGGAAACGGCCGAAAGGTAGCAGGGCAGGGGAGCTAAGCCGTTCGTCGTCACGACGGTACAAGACTGGGCAAGGACGCGATACCCGATAGCACGGACGCGGTCGTCGTCGAAGTTGTAGCCATCTGCTGAAGCAGCGAACGAACGGCAGGGGAGGGGAGCCTTGCCTGCGTGATCCGCGCTCTGCAGCATATGATCAACTCTTTCGGAGTATGAAAGTGCCGCGGGTCGACACCGTCCAGGGTGAGCGCGTCACGCTGCAGAGCCACCGACTGGCGATCATTCGCAGACGGCATACGCATGTATCCAATGAGCATGGACGACAAACCCCCGAAGCCAGCTTTCCGTACACTGAATCAAAGCGACAGGGTTTGTCGATCACGTTCCGAGACAAGGTTGTCGCGGAAACAAGGTTGTCGCTCAGGGTGCCGAAAATCATGTGTTTTCCGACAAGCGCTGCCATCGGAGGATGCAAGTCGCCGAACAGGGAGGGGCAAGGAATCCAGGCAAGGCCAGTAGGGCGTGGCACCGAGAATCCAATGTGCCTCGATATGCGTTCCTTGCCACTGTTGCCGAGCTCGCCTATCTGAGGTGAAATTTGGCAATCTGCTTTGAAGGCGCGCTATGACACTTCAGATCAATATAACCGCAACTGGCCGCATGAGCCTGCCAGCTGACGTTCGCAAGCGCTTGGGGCTAACAGGCGGCGGAGCGGTGTATCTGGACGAAACCGAAGATGGCGTTGTGTTGCGGACAGCCAACCAAGCTGTGGCTCGAGCACAGGCCTTGGCCAAGCGATACACCGGTGACAATCCGGAGGCGTCGGTAGAAGCATTCCTAGCGCGACGCCGGGAGGAGAGCGGGGAGTGAGCATCGTACTCGACGCAAGTGCCATAATCGCCATGCTTCGAGGTGAGCGTGGCGCTGCCAAGGTCGCAGCCGCCATTGCCGAGGCCCGGGTCAGCAGCGTGAACTACGCTGAAGTTGTCACTCACTTCATCCATGCCGGCATGCCGGAGCGAGAGATTGACGACATGCTAGATCCGCTCCCGATGACCATCGTTCCTGCGGACAAGGCGCTCGCACAAATCGCCGGCAGGCTGCGTGGGCCGACAGCAGAAGCAGGCTTGAGCTTGGGTGATCGGTTCTGTCTTGCACTGGCGAGGCGGGATGGCCTGCCAGCTTGGACGAGCGACCAGAACTGGAAGAAGATCGCGGACGCTGTTGAAGTCAAGGTCGTAGCCATCCGCTGACGCATTGAACGGTAGGGCAGGGGAGGGGCCTCTTGCCTGCGTGAGGCCAAGGGCTGCGATAGGCAGCGCAACCGAGGCAGATGCATCCCACTTCAGCCATGCAGCAGGCGGATGGTTCGCGATCGGCTCTGCGGGACTGAAATTGGGACAAAACGGTCGTTCCGGAGAGATATCTTGAACGGCAGCTCCAGTCAGGAGCCGACCATCGCCCTCCTGCAGCATGAAGCCGCGCCCATCCTTCAATAACCAACCGTCGTCCACGTTCCACGCCCATAGCGATATGCTATCGGGCTCGATGGCCAGCCCGAAATGGTTGGCATGCAAATCACGCTTTGCATGCTTCGCTGGATGTGCCGGTTCCGTACCTGATCGTCAGCCAGCTTGAGCCTGACGCCGCAGCACGACAGCCGATAGATGCAATCGCATCTATTCATAGCGCTTCGGCGTCCCCATATTCAGTCTATCGCAGCACCCGCCACGAGCGTCGCTGCGACTGAGAGATGCTACGTACTCCCGCTCGGCGAGGACACATGCATGACCAACGACCAGAAAAAGACACGCCTGCTCGACGAAGCTGCCCCGCGCCCCTGCGCGCCAGCCGGATCGGATGCGGATGCGCTTGAGGCCGCGCTTGCGGACATGACCAGGGCGTTCTCCAGCGACTTCGTCGCCGGTCGGGTGGGGGAGCGCCATAACACCTATCAGCATCGCACCCGCGTGCTGCGCCAGTTGAGCGGTCAGTTGGCCACGCTGCGCGAACGGGAAGCGGCGGGGCACTGAGGGGAAGAAAGCCTGAGCGTGGAGATGCGCTCCGCCGAACAACGATCAGACATGGCGGTGCCAGCGTCTTTCGCACGCGCCGGCACCCGATCCGCTCGGCGACCGGTTAAGCAACGATGGACCATGCCAGCTTGCTCCCCTCCACCTATATCCTTGTCCTGACCGGGACGGGCCTGTTGGTGGCGCTGGTGGCGTGGCTGCCGCTCGCACTCCGCAAATTGCCGCTATCGCTGCCGATCGTGTGCATGGGCATCGGCGCAACGATCTTCCTTCTGCCCCAGGTAACGCTGCGGCCGCTGCCCATGCGGTATCCGGACATCACGGAGCGATTTTCAGAACTGATCGTCATCATCGCGCTGATGGGCGCCGGTCTCAAGATCGACCGGGTATTCGGGTGGGCACGCTGGGCGGTCACCTGGCGACTGCTGGCGATTACCATGCCGCTCAGCATCCTTGCGATCGCGGGCATTGCCGGTTGGGCCGTGGGGCTGCCGTTGGCGACGGCGCTGCTGCTGGGGGCGAGCCTCGCGCCCACCGATCCGGTGCTCGCCTCGGACGTCCAGGTCGGCCCGCCAAAAACCGGGGAAGAGGATGAGGTCCGCTTCGGCCTAACCTCGGAAGCCGGTCTCAACGACGGAGCCGCCTTTCCGTTCGTCCATCTGGCCATCCTGCTCGCGGCCAGCGCCGTGTCGGGCGCGCCGTGGCTCGGCGCGTGGCTGGGCTATCGGGTGGTGTGGGAAATCGGCGGCGGCATCCTCGGCGGATGGCTGGTTGGTCTCGCCTTTGGCTGGCTCACATTCCACGTCCGCGCCGACTCCAAGCTCGCCAAGACGGGCGACGGCCTGATCGCGCTTTCGGCGACGTTCGTATCCTACGGCCTGACCGAGATCGCCCATGTCTACGGCTTCCTGGCGGTGTTCGTGACCGCGCTGACCTTCCGCCATACGCACCGCGAGCACGCATTCCACCACGAGATGCACACGATCATCGAACAGCTCGAGCGGCTGGTGATGATGGCGCTGCTGATCCTGTTCGGTGGCGCGCTCGTCAGCGGCCTGCTGGCGCATGTCGGATGGGTCGACATTGGCATTGCGGCGACGATCCTGCTGGTCGTGCGGCCGTTGGCGGGGTGGACCGGGCTGCTCGGCTACCGCGCCGATCGCAGCGAGAAGCTGACGCTGGCCTTTTTCGGCATACGCGGCGTGGGGACGATCTATTACCTGGCCTATGGGATGAACCACATGGCGGTGGCGCAGGCCGAACGGCTATGGGGCATAATCGGGCTGGTGGTACTCTTCTCGATCCTGCTGCACGGGCTGACGGTGACGCCGATCATGCGTTCGCTCGATCGCCAGCAGGGGCGAGATCCGGACGCCGGGGACCTATCGGCGGCGAACGAAAGCGGCGCGTGACGGAAGCGCGCGCCGCCCGGCATCACCCCAGCGCGTGCAGCACCGGTCGATCGGCAAAACCGCGATCCGGATTCTCGCTCAAGCCGCGCTCCTCCGTGGTGCGTTCGAGACTCGCTTCGATCCGGTGCAGGCGGGTGGCGATCTCGCGCGCCTCGCGCTTTTCGGCCGCGAGCGCTTCCTTTTTCCAGGCTGCCGCTGCGATGAACGCTACGTCACGGACATTGGGCAACGGGGCATCGATCGCGAGCTGACGCTGGCGGGCTTCCTGCGCGCGGCAGGTAAAGGCGGTCGGCTGCATCATGGTGACTCCTCGGTGTTCGCGATGGGGACATTGGCGCAGCATCTGATCGTCCGATCAGATGGGACGTGCGGGCCGCCGGACGCGCGTCACCGCACCGTCGAGCAGGCGCCCCTGAAACAGCTGGCGGATTCGCTCGGCATCCTCTGCGCGGGCAAAGACGACATGGGTGCCGCGTGGTGACATCGGCTCGATCGCGCTGATCCGCACCTGCTGCTGTGCGCAGGTCGCAAGTACCTGTTGCATGGCCGCGTCGATGTTGACGACGCGCGACATTCAGGCGGACTTCGGTCTGGGTGGGCCTGCGGGATCGTGCCGCGGCGTGAAAATCGACAGGATCTGCCTGCGACGCGCGCTGCCATAAGTAAAGGGAACAACGTTGGGGGACCGCGGAACCAGGGAGAAAGAAGACATGGGGCTGCTCCTTCGAAGAGCGGGAGCAGGATTCTCTCTCAGCCGCGGCCTTGCTCAGGCAAGGCTGGCCGCGATAAGATCAATATGGGGATCCACCACGTATTTACTAGGGCTGGGACCCATAAACGGGATTCCCGCGGCGTGAGAAATGTGATTCACCCTCCTCGTTGATGTGGAGGGTGATTTGCCGGGAGAGTTCTGGCTGAGCGACGAGCAGTGGGAGCGGCTGCGGCCGCTGTTGCCCAACAAGCCGCGAGGTGTACCGCGGGTCGATGACCGCCGGGTGATCAGCGGCATCGTCCATGTGCTGCAGGCGGGCTGCCGTTGGAAGGACGCATCGAGCGCCTATGGTCCGTACAAGACGCTGTCCAACCGGCATAAGCGTTGGTCGGAAAAGGGCGTCTGGCAGACGGTTTTTGAAGCGTTGGCTGCTGCCGGTGGACCACCGGCTGAGGTCCTGATCGACAGCACGCATGTGAAAGCCCATCGGTCGGCAGCTGGCGGAAAAGGGGGGCGCATGCCCAGGCGATCGGCATCAGCCGCGGCGGACGCAACACCAAGATCCACGCCATCGCCGACGCCCAAGGCAAGCCGCTCGCCTTCCACCTGACGCCGGGTCAGGCCGCAGACTGTCGAGCGGCCGAAGCGTTGCTGGGCAGCCTGCCGGTCCAGTGCATCGTCCATGCGGACCGCGCCTATGACACCAACCGCATCCGCGACCTGATTGAACAACAGGGTGCCGTTCCCAACATCCCGCCAAGGCCAATCGACGCTCGAGAAGCTGCTCCAGCCGCAGCCTCTACAGGGGACGCAACGCCATTGAGCGCATGTTCTGCCGCCTCAAGGACTGCCGACGCCTCGCCACGCGCTATGACCGTACAGCCGCCGTCTTCCTCGGCAGCATCCATCTCGCCGCCAGCGTCATGTGGTTTTTGTGAGTCCCAGCCCTAGGGACGCTGCACGAGATCGTCGGCGAGCCTTCGATAGAAATGGCCTACGCACTGCAGGTCCGCCGGTAGAATGAGGAGCATCGTGCCAGTTTCGGGCCCCGGTGCCGTCCCAGACCGGCCGAGGCCGGTCCAGCACGCCGCCGCCATCGCGTGGCCCCGGAGGATACCGTCACAGTGGAACAGGCAGGCGCGCGTGCCGCCTAGTCCCAGCAGCCGGCCGTGATCGTCCTCGCCATGCCCCAGCGCCGCGTGCAGCGCGCGCAGCTTGTTGGCGCTGTTCCGCTGGCCGGGCGCGGCACCAAGGCCATGGGCGTTCGCGACCGCGTCGAGCAGATGATGGAGGAACCGATCCAATTCGCGCAGGCCGTTGCCGATCCATTTCGACCGGTGCCGATGGCTGATCGGCACGGCCCTCTCGGGCCGCGTCGCGGCTTGCCCCATGGGGCCGGCTACGAAGCGCGCGCCCCGGCACAACGTCCGATAGGCGCGATCGAGTTCGGCGGCGCGTCCGTTCGGATCGGGCATCTCAGAGGGCAAAAGCGTCGAAGGCACCGGCGGGCGCGCTGCTCGTCTCGACCGTCACCTCGACCTGCATGTCGAGAAAATCCTCGGGCGCGCCGAGATAGCTGCCCCGCACCGGGTGGATCCGGGCGATGTTGCCCGCGACCGCCACCGGGATCAGGCCCGCCCCGCCCATGCGGCCATGGGTGGGATCGAAGGGGATCCAGCCGGCGCAGGGCAAATATACCTCGGCCCAGGCATGGGTGGTGCCGTGCTGGTCACCCGGCAGGTCGGGCTGGAGATAGCCCGACACCGCATGCGCGCCAAAGCCAAGGTGGCGCACCGCCTCGATGAACAGCGTAGCGAAGTCGCGGCACGATCCGCTGCCTTGGTCGAGCGTCTCGTCCGGCGCCTGGGTGCCCTCTTCCTCCCGCACCCGATAGGCGAGGCTGGTCGCGATGGCGGTGTTGATCGTCTTGAGCAGCGTCAGCGTGTCGGTCGGCCCGGTACCGCGAAACTGCGCCACCCACGCGCTCACCCGGTCCGCCGCCTGCGGGTAATGGGGCAGCCGCATCCCGCCAAGATCGGCGATGTCCGCATCGGAATAGGTGAAGGGAAATTGGTGCGCGGACGGCGCGATGCTGAAAACCGGCCATGCCGCGGCGGAATGATCCACCACCATCCGGCTGTTGATCGTCAGCGTATGGGTCGCCTCCGCGAAGGTCGCCGTCGCGATCAGGTTGCCGAACACGTCCTGCGTCCAGTCGATCGCCGCCAGCGGCACGCAGCGGAGCTCGGTCGTGCGCAGCCGCAGGTCATGCTGGCCGCGCGGGCACAGCATCATCCGGTGGGGCTGCAGCCAGACCGGCCGCGCATAGCGGTAGCTGGTGCGGTGACGGATGGTCAGCAGCACGGCAGCGATTCAACGGCGCTCGGCGCGGGCGGTGATCGCCTGCTCCACCGCCTCGCAGCCGACCGGGCTGGCGACGGCAAGGTCGAGCGGCCGGCCGCCCAGCGCCTCGTCATGGCTGTTGAGAAAGGCGATCGCGGCATCGCCACCGAGGAGGTTCCAGGCGAGCAGCGCGACGCGGCTCTGGCGTTCCAGGCTTTCCGGCGCGGGGCGCGGCATCCCGAACGTGCTGCGGAACTGCTTGCGGATCGGCGCGCGCGTGGCCGTGGTTTCAGTCGTCGTAGGAGCGGACATCGAAGTTCCTCTGTCGCGGAGCGCGGGAGAAAGGGGCGCCGCCAGAGCGGCCTCGCCCCCAGACGATCACGAAGCCTGCGGGTCCAGCAGGGCCAGCGACCGACCCATTGTCTCGATCCGGTCGGCATAGGCCCGGGCGAGGCTGCGATGCGCATAGCGGGCTTCGCGCGACATCGCGGTGGTGGCGAGCGTGAGCGAAAGCGCGTGGCGCCGGCGGATATAGTCGAAGTCCATGGATCGGCTCCCGGGTCGGGTAAGCGGGAGCGCGTCGGTCTCTCAGTCGATGGCGCCTACGGAGGAAACTGCCAACGATGCACTTGATATAGGGTGGAGGGGTGCAACAACCTACCCCCCGCCGCCAATTAAGCGGCGCCCTCCGCCTAGCGCATCAGCCCGCCCGCGCGCAGCGCCGCCTCGATCACGCCCGCGATATCCCGTGTGGTCGGTGTTTGCGTGGAAGCTACTGGCACAGGCATGGGCGGCATATGCGTTGCCGGAAGGGCTGGTTCCGGCCTTGCGTGGGCCTCGCGCGCCGTGTCGTCCACCGTCTGCACCGGGGCATGCGGGTCCGCGATTCCCCAGAAGCGGCAGAGATGCGCGGTCGAGGAGATCCCGGTCTCCAGCATATAGGCGCCGCTGCTGCCGCAGCCCTCGGCGCCGGCCGTGTCGAGCGGGGTGCCATGGCCCATGCCGGTGATCTGATATTCCTCGAGCAAGATGCGGCCCTCGCCGTCCGCCCACTGGTGATGGGGATAGCCATCGACCCGGTCGCTGCGCGTCGGTGCCTCGGGGAGACCGTGCAGCGTGCGCCACTGCGCGACGATGGCGCCCGCGTTGGACGGCGCGACGGTCGCGTCGCCCGTCCCGTGCCACACCGACACGATCGGCCACGGGCCTTGGTGCGGCGACGCATCGCGAACGAGCGCGGTCAGCCCCGCCGCGTCCGGACTACCCTGCCCCCGCATCCGCTCGAACGCCTGCGGCATCGAGGTTGCAGATCCGTAGGGCAGGCCGGCAATGATCCCGCCACCGGCGAACACGTCCGGATAGGTGGCGAGCAGCACGGACGCCATCGCGCCGCCCGCCGAAAGGCCTGTTACGAAGATGCGCGCGGGATCGATGCCGTGTCGCGCCACCATCGCGGCGACCATCGAGCGGATCGACAGCGCCTCGCCGCCGCCGCGGCGGCTGTCTTCAGGCGCGAACCAGTTGAAGCAGAGATTGGGATTGTTCTGGCGCTGCTGCTCGGGGAACAGTAGCGCGAAGCCGTGGCGATCGGCCCAATCCGACCAGCCCGAGCCGCGATCATAGCCCGCCGCATTCTGAGTGCAGCCATGAAGCACCACCACCAGCGCGGGGCGGTCGGCCAGTGCGGCGGGCAGATAGCTCCAGCCGGCAAGGCCGCCGGGGTTCGGCCCGAATTCGCCGAGTGGCGCCAGCCGGCCGGGTTCCGTGGACGTGGCGGGGCCGGTGGCGGCGCGCAGGGCTGTAAGGCGGGCAAGGGTATCGGCGAGACCAGGCATCGTGGCGTCCTTTAAATAAGCTCTAGGGAGCGTCAGGGTCGCAACTATGCTGCGGCGCACAAAATATGGTGATCCGGGGTCGAAGCGCAATCTTCGAGTCTGTTCACCCAGGTTAGGCGCGGCCATCATCGTTCACTAAATGGCAAAAGAGGGCGCCCTCCTGTCTGAAAACCCGCAGAGACAGTGCAGAGCCGCACGTTGCGGTTGCGCATGTCCTTGCCGAGAGGGACTGCCAAGCGTGGGCCTGCCTGCTCGACGCTCAGTGCGGACCAGCGACGCCGAACCAAGCATCATCGTGTCCGTGCCCCACCGACCGGGGGCTGGCACTGCAGTGCCGACCGGGGTACCCGAGACCACGACCTGGGTTATGCTGCTGTTCGGCTTTGTCCCCTTGGGGACCGCACTGCGGCGGAACCGCGCACGGGTCGCCATCGCGTAGCAGAATCGGGGGAGTGACGGTACGCCGCGCTCCCCAAATCTCGTCGATGACCCAATGGCGTTCCACATTACCGTCTCAGGTGGCGACTGGCCTCAGATCGCTGCTTTCAGCGGCTCCGGCTTTTTGCCGTCCGGCAGCGTGTCGCGCAGGTGGGCATGGACCATCGCCGCAGTGAAGGGCTTGCCGATGAAAGTCGCCTTTTCCGGCATGTCCCCCGGTCCGGGCGCGACGCGGCCGCTCGCAATGACGATCTCGATCCACGGATAGTGTTCGGCAACATGGCGCGCCAGGGCGAACCCGTTCGTCCCCCCGGGCATGTCCACGTCGGAGAACAACAGGATCACGTTGTCCGCACATCCCGGCAGCATGGTCAGCGCCGCATCGCCGTGATCGGCTTCGTAGGTGCGAAAGCCCGCATCCTCCAAGATTCCCGTGACATCGAGGAGGATCATAGGATCATCATCGACCGCGATAGCATAAGGCATTGTGGAAGCTGTCATTTTGCTAGAACACACAGCATCGACAAAGGACCCCTGCCAAAAGCGGCGCGGCGCGTTAAAGAGCGATGATGGTGGCAGATCCTTCCCTTCCCGAACCGATAGCCGCCGATATCGCCACGATCGGCGCGTTCGACGTGGTGCCGACGCTGCTCGACACCGTCTGCCGCATCACCGGCATGGGATTCGCCGCGATCGCCCGCGTCACCGACGATCACTGGGTCGCCTGCAGCGTACGGGACGAGATCAACTTCGGCCTCCAGCCCGGCGATGCACTCAAGCTCGAGACGACGATCTGCCACGAGATCCGGCAGCACCGCCAATCGGTCGTGATCCCCGACGTGGACGCCGATCCCGTCTATGCCACCCACCCCACGCCCGCGCTGTACGGGCTGAAGAGCTATATCTCGGTGCCGATCGTGCTGCCCGACGGCCGCTTCTTCGGCACGCTCTGTGCGATCGATCCCAAGCCGCAGGACCTGAACCGGCCCGAGATCCTGCCGACCTTCGAGATGTTCGCCCGGCTGATCGCGCTCCAGCTCGAACAGGCCGACCAGGCATCGGCGCGCGCGCGGGCGAACGACGTCACGCGCGAAAGCGAGGCACGGCACCGCCAGATCCTCGACAGCGCGACCGACTTCGCGATCATCGCGATGGACTGCGAAGGCCGGGTGACTCGCTGGAACGCCGGCGCCGAGAACATCCTGGGCTGGCGCGAGGCGGACATGCTGGGTGCTACCATCGAGCGATTCTTCACGCCCGAGGACTGCGCGATCGGGCGCCCGGCGCACGAAATCGCCCGCGCGCTCGAAGTCGGCCATGGCAATGACGAGCGCTGGCACCTGCGCGCCGACGGCAGCCGTTTCTGGGCGCAGGGCGAGATGACGCCGCTCCGCGACGCGGACGACACGGTGATCGGCTTCGTCAAGGTGCTGCGCGATCGCACCGAGGAGCGCCTGCGCGAGCAGCGGCTGGACCTGCTCGCACGCGCCTCGGCCGGGCTGCTGTCCTCCGACGATCCCGACCAGGTGCTGCAGGAAATCCTGTCGAGCGGCGCGGAAAGCCTTGGCTACGACCGGAGCTACAGCTATCTGCTCAACAACGATTGCTCGCGGATGCGGCTGCTCCAGTCCACCGGCGTGGAGGAGGAGACCCGGGCATGGCTGGCGGACGTCTGCCCGGTCGACGTGCCGCTATGCGGACTGGTCGCCGAGCAGCGCGCGCCGCTGATCCTCGAGCATGTCCAGCAATCGACCGATCCGCGTACCGAGATCAGCCGGCGCAACGGCACGCGAGCCTATGCGGGCTTTCCGGTGCAATCGGACACCACGCTCTACGGCGTGATCTCGTTCGTCTCTACCAGCCGTGACCGGTTCGAGAGCGAGGCGATCTCGTTCTTCGAAAGCTTCGCCCGGTTCCTCTCGATCGGCCGCGAGCGGCTCGACCGGGAAGCGGCGCTGAGCGATCTCGCCATGACTCTCGAGCACCGGATCGAGGCGCGGACGCGCGAGCTGATGGCGTCCGAAGAAGCGCTGCGGCATTCGCAGCGCATGGATGCGGTGGGCCAGCTCACCGGCGGGGTCGCGCACGATTTCAACAATCTGTTGACGGTGATCCGGGGCTCGGTCGACCTGCTGCGCCGCCCGGACCTGCCGCCCGAACGGCGCGCGCGCTATGTCGAGGCGATCGGGGACACCGCCGACCGCGCGGCCAAGCTGACCGGCCAACTGCTCGCCTTCGCGCGGCGGCAGACGCTCAACCCCGCGGCGTTCGAAGTCGGCGAGCGGCTGCGCACGGTCGCGGACATGCTCAACTCGGTCACGGGCAAGCGGGTCGCGATCGCCCTCGACCTCCCCGACATCCCCTGCATCGTGCGCGCCGACGTCAGCCAGTTCGAGACCGCGCTGGTCAACATGGCGGTCAATGCGCGCGATGCGATGGCGGGGGATGGGCAGCTCACCATCCGGCTCGCCTGCTCGGTACCGAAGCCCGTCATTCGCGGTCACGCCGCGTCGGACAGTCACTTCGCCGCCATTTCGCTGATCGACACGGGCGCGGGGATCGAGCCAGGCATCCTGGAGCGCGTGTTCGAGCCCTTCTTCACCACCAAGGCGGTCGGCAAGGGCACCGGCCTCGGCCTGAGCCAGGTGTTCGGCTTCGCCAAGCAATCCGGCGGCGACGTCGCTGTCGAGAGCGTGCCCGGCCAAGGCACCACCTTTACCCTGTACCTCCCGCAGGCGGAGCCTGGCGCGGAACCCGAGGTGGCGCCGCGCACGAAGGAAGCCGCCGTCCGCGAGGCCGGTCTGTCGATCCTGATCGTAGAGGACAATGAGGAAGTGGGCAGCTTCGCCCGCGAGGCGCTGGATGACCTCGGGTATCGCACGCTGCTCGTGTGCAGCGCAGAGGATGCGCTGCATCGCCTGGGGCCGGACGGCGCCGGTTTCGATGTCGTTTTCTCCGACGTGGTGATGCCGGGCATGGGTGGTCTGGAGCTGGGCAAGCGCCTTCGCGAAACCCACCCAACGCTCCCCGTCATTCTGGCGAGCGGCTACAGCCACATCCTCGCGGAAGAAGGTGCCCATGGTTTTCACCTGCTGCAGAAACCCTATTCGACACAGCAGCTCGCACGCGCCATTGATGACCGCTTCGCCAACATGAACAGGGGCGAATGAGTCCCGTTCTTCGGATCGTCGTTTCGCAAATGCAAGCAGATGTCCGCTAAACGAACGTTAGTCGATAATCCTCCTGTCGATCGCATTATGTGCGGGTCTTTCGCATCGCCGAACCGTTGGCCAGACCGAGTAGTTCTAAAGGACATGGCTATGCGCGCATTATGCTGGCACGGAAAAGGCGACATTCGCGTCGACACCGTCAAGGATCCCGAGATTCAACATCCGCGGGACGCGATCATCAAGATAACGGCCTGCGCGATCTGCGGCTCCGACCTTCATCTGCTCGACGGCTACCAGCCGACGATGGAAGCGGGCGACATCCTCGGCCATGAGAACATGGGTGTCGTGGTCGCATTGGGCGCCGAGGTCACCAACCTCAACATCGGCGACCGGGTGGTGGTGCCGTTCACGATCAGCTGCGGCGACTGCTTCTTCTGCCGCAAGGGCCTGTTCTCGGCCTGCGAGCGGACCAACCCCAACGCCGAGATGGCGATCAAGGCGATGGGCCATTCGCCCGCCGGCCTGTTCGGCTTCATCCATATGCTGGGCGGCTATTGCGGCGGACAGGCGGAATATCTCCGGGTGCCCATGGCTGATTTCGGCCCGATCAAGGTGCCCGACAGCGTCACCGACGAGCAAGCGCTGTTCCTCTCCGACATTTTCCCTACCGGCTACATGGCCGCCGAGAATGCCCAGATCGAACCCGGCGACACGGTCGCGATCTGGGGCTGCGGACCCGTCGGGCAGTTCGCGATCCGCTCGGCGCTGATGCTGGGTACCGGCCGCGTGATCGCGATCGACGAAGTCCCCGAGCGCCTGGCGATGGCCGAGGCCGGCGGTGCCGAGACCATCGACTTCAGCAAGGTCGAGGACGTCTATGACGAGCTGCAGTTCCGCACCAAGGGACGCGGCCCGGACAGCTGCATCGATGCCGTCGGCTGCGAAGCCTCGGGCCACGGCGCGGTCGATTCGGTCGTCGACAAGGTCAAGGCGGCGACCTTCCTCGCGACCGACCGGGTGCACGTGTTGCGCGAGGCGATCATGAGCTGCCGGATGGGCGGCACGGTCTCGATCCCCGGCGTCTATGTCGGCATGGGCGACAAGATCCCGATCGGCGCGATGATGAACAAGGGCCTGACGATCAAGACCGGCCAGACGCATGTCCAGGCCTATACGAAGCCGCTGCTCGCGCGGATCGAGGCGGGCGATATCGACCCGAGCTTCGTGGTGACGCACCCCGCCAGCCTCGAAGAGGCGCCGGAAATGTACAAGAAGTTCCGCGACAAGCAGGACGGCGTCATCAAGGTGGTCCTGCGCCCCTGAGAACCGGCCGACCTCCGGCACGAGGGATCCGGGCGGCGCGCAAGCCCGCCCGGAGGCCGATCCCCGGCCCAGCCTAGGCGGCGTTGCGCAGGCGCCGGTGGAGATAGTTCTCGTCGAAGCCCGCGATCTGGATCAGCTTCGCCGGGTCGGTGATGACGAGGCTACCGCGCTGGAGCAACATCGTGCCCGACAGCCGCAGCTCCTTGAGGACCCGGTTGAGGTGCACGGGGGTCATGCCCAGCGAGTCCGCCAGCATCAGTTGCGACAGCGGCAAGGCGAACTGCGCGTCCGAGGTCAGCCCTATGTTCCTGGCCCGGAGATAGAGTTCGCACATCAGATGCGCCACGCGTTCGATGCTGGACCGCCGGCCCATGCTAGTGATCCACGCGCGCATCGTGCCCTCATCCACCAGCTGCGCCAGATAGATCGCCTTCGCCACGGCGCGGTGGTTGTCGAGGATCATGTCCATTTGCGGCCGATCGATCGTGGAGACCACGGACGGCGTTATTGTCTGGATGCCGTGGTCCATCTCGGCCAGCAGCCCGACGTGCAGGTCGCAGGAATCGCCAGGCATCAGATATGCCAGCACCTGGCGCGTGCCGCTGGGCAGGATCTTGTAGCGGCAGGCCCAGCCCTCCAGCATCACGAAGACAGGGCCCGGCCGATCGCCTTCGCGAATGAGATCCGTTCGCGCCGCAACCTTGCGTGCCCGCGATGTGGCGGCCGCCAGCGCATCGACGTCCGACTGGCTGAGCGACCCGAAGCCTGACAGCTTGTCGATGAAGCGGTTCGTCATCCTGCATAGTCCCACGTCCCCATCGCCATGGATATTGCTCAAAGTTATAGTCCAAAGTTGATCTTAGTGATGGCAATCCACGGCAGGTGGCGTATGCCTGTCTGATCGTCGGCCCCAACCTTCAGGCTCCGGCGGCTGAGAGACGCGACGCTCTCGCCTGCGCAGGAGCGACGCCATGGCCGGAAACACCAACGACAATGAGAATCTTTGTGCGGATCGACGCGCTGATCCCCCGGACGCCCACGGCCAGGCGGCGATGCTCCTTGTCGAAAGCCTCCTCCACGGACTGGTCGCGCGGTCCGTGATCAGCCTGGCCGATGCAGTCGAAATCGTCGAAACCGCGACCGACGTGAAGGAAGAGATCGCCTTCGAACGCGGCGAGGATGCGAAGACGCGGCAAACGTCGATCATGTTGCTCGACATGATCCGTGCCAGCTTGAGCAATGATCTTCCCCGCGCCTAGCCCTGGCGCGATCCCGTAATTGCCGACATCCATCGCGAAATGGCAAAATCGATATTCCGAACGCATCCGGCAGAGCGTCGACGCCGTCCCATCGGTACACTGGGCCCTGAACAATTCGGGCCGCAGCCGCATGCTTCATTTGGGCGGTGTCTTGCCGGGCGAGAGGGGTTCGGCATAGATAACGCGGCGCGCCCGCGAAAGCATCCTTGTGTCGTGGCGTTCGTTCATTGAGTCCTTCCGGCCGGCCGACCTGACAACATCGAAGCCGGTCGCAGCCCTCCGACCTTCCGAAGGCACGTTTTCCCCAAATGCACTCAGGCGTACCCGCGCGAAGCGCAACCCCGGCCGATGCCAGTGCCGAACAGCCATATATCGACGTACAGGATATCACCCGGAAGGTGACGGCCTTCCGTACCTCTGATGGCCGGCGCGGGTTGCTGGAATTGCTCGTCAGCGCGGTGCCGCTGATGCTCCTTTGGCTGCTGATGTGGTTTGCCCTGGACATCCACTTCGGGCTCGCATTGCTGCTGTCCGTTCCCGCCGCCGGCTTTCTGCTGCGCCTTTTCCTCATCCAGCATGACTGCGGCCACGGTGCCTTTTTCACCAGGCGGCGCGCCAATGACTGGGTAGGCCGATGCATCGGCGTGCTGACCCTCACGCCCTATGAATATTGGCGGCGCACCCACGCCCTGCATCATGCCGGCACCGGCAATCTCGATCGGCGCGGTTTCGGCGACGTGACGACCCTGACGGTCGAGGAGTTCGCGAGCCTGGGACGCTTGGCACGGCTGCGATATCGCCTGTATCGCAGCCCCTTCACCCTGTTCGTGCTCGGGCCGGCCTTCGTCTTTCTTCTGCAGCACCGCCTGCCTATCGGATTGATGAACGCCGGGTGGCGCCCGTGGATCAGCACACTGGGTACGAACGCGGCGCTGCTGGCCGCGTGTGCCGGCCTTATCCATGTCGTGGGCTTCTGGACGTTCCTCTCCATCCAGCTGCCGATCACCCTGATCGCGGCATCGGTGGGCGTGTGGCTGTTCTACGTCCAGCACCAGTTCGAGCACACCTATTGGCAATCCGGCAGGGCGTGGAGCTTCCAGGAAGCTGCGCTGTTCGGCAGCTCCCATTACACATTGCCGCCGATCCTGCGGTGGTTCACGGCCAATATCGGGCTGCATCACCTCCATCAACTGTGCAGCAGGATACCCTTTTACCGTCTTCCGGCAGCCCTTGCCGCTCGACCGGAACTCGCGGATCTCAACCGTCTAGGCTTCGCTGAAAGCGTGAGGTCGGTGCGGCTCGTCCTGTGGGATGCCCAGTCGGGACGCCTGGTTTCCTTTGCGGAAGCAGGGTCGGCAGCGGCGTGCGATCGGAAGAAGCCGGAAGTTCCGGCGACGGCGCGCGAGCTTCATCCCGCCATCACACTTGGATCGACACGCGGCTGAAGAGGATCGATCTCCCCGAGCCGCTGCGCCCCCTGAAAGCGACTCCGTATAAGGCGGAAGAAGCGTGCAACTTTGTGCACTGCACAATGGTTCATTTCGCATGACACGGAAACCCAACAAGAAGCTCGCGCGGATGCGCGCCGCGGCCGCCACGCCCGCACGTCGCAGCTTCGTTGCCCGGCACGCGCGATCGCTCGGCGCAGGTGCCGCCGCACTGGTGGGGAGCGCCGTGATCAATCGCATCCAGGCGCGCCGCGCCGAAGCCAAGACGCCGCCTGCCGGCGCGTTCGTCGACATTGACGGAACGCGGCTCCATTATGTCGAGCGCGGTCAGGGTCCGGCCGTCGTTCTGCTGCACGGCAACGGCATGACGCTGCAGGACTTCGAGGCCAGCGGCGTTCTCGGGCTCGCTGCGGAACATCACCGCGTGCTGGCGTTCGATCGCCCGGGGTTCGGCTATAGCAGCCGGCCACGGTCCACCTTGTGGACCCCGACCGCACAAGCGGACGTCATCGCGCGTGCGCTGGTGCAGCTTGGCGTGGAGCGCGCCGTGGTGGTCGGGCACAGCTGGGGCGCCATGGTCGCACTGGCGCTGGCGCTGAACCACCCGGAGATCGTCGGGGGGCTGGTGCTCCTCTCGGGCTATTATTACGGCACGATCCGGCCCGATGTCCTGCCCGCGGCCTTGCCGGCGGTTCCCGTCGTCGGGGATCTGATGGCAATGACGCTCTCGCCAATCGCCGGGCTGCTCACCGGACCGATCGCGCTGAAGGCGAGCTTCGCGCCGGCGCCGGTTTCCGACAAGATGGCCGATTTCCCGGCCGGACTTGCGCTGCGCCCGTCGCAGATCCGCGCAGCTGCGGCGGAAGGCGCGCTGATGATACCGGCAGCGATGGCGCTCGCACCCCGCTACCCCGAACTTGCACTGCCGGTGATCATCATGGCCGGCGAAGGCGATCTGGTGACCTTTCCCAGAAAGCATGCTGAGCGTCTCGCTCGGGACATTCCAGGGGCCGAGCTGCGCCTGGTCTCAGGCCAGGGCCACTTTCTCCATTATGGCGTTCCGGAGCGGGTGACGGCTTCCATCGCCGCGCTCATCCTTCGGGCGAAGATGCCGGCTTCGCGGGATGCGCCGACGGCGTGACGAGAAGGCGTGCCTGGTTCCCTTCGGATGCCGCGCTGGTTTCGCGAGCGCTTCACGCCTCGCGGCACCGGACGTAGGAACGATCTGAAGCGAAGCGAATAATTGTTCGGGCCCCTGCCCGATCTTAATCCTCGTCATGAACTCGATCCGCGTTCGATGTACTTTAAGCGCCTCCTCCAGGGGGTATGCGTCGATGAACCGAGAGACTGAAACCTCCCGACCCGCGATAGATTACACGCGGAACGAGTCACGATCGCTCGTCCATCTGTTCAGCCCTACACCTCCATTATTTTCAGACGACGCTGCCGGGTTGCAATCCCACCCGTCGATATGGGCCGAGGACTCGGCGCACCGCGCAAAAAACCTGTCGCAACTGGCGTCGGCACTGACGCGCATCCGATCGCCGATCGACGAATCCTGCGACAACACGAAGAATGCACAAATCGCTAGCGAGCTGGCGGCTGCCTATGCGGCACTCGCGGAAGAAAAGCCGGACGGCGTGTCAACACCTTGTGCCGCGCTTCTCGTCGCGATCGGGGAAGGGCTCGTAACGCTCTTCGGTCAACATCCGCAACCTGTCGGACTCCGTTGCCTCGTGTCGGAACAATGGCTTTCCAGCCACGCCCGCCGCGCGCTGGTGCTTATTGCAAGCGAGCTCATCATCAACGCGCTGAAATATGCATTCCCCACCAGGGGTGGATCCATCGTCGTCACCCTTGTCTCCTTCACGGATCACTTGGCTTTGAGGGTGCAAGATGATGGCATTGGTACGTCCGCAACAATGGCATCGGGCACTGGCGGCCGCATACTCGATGCCCTTGTCGCTCAGATCGACGCTCGCGTTGAACGCACGCAACCGTCTGACGGCGGACTTTGCGTTTCCGTGATCATGCCCCTGCGCGCGGCACGCTAAGACATTCGGCAGGGTTGCCACGTAACCGCCCTTCCGCCGTCAACGCAGCTACAGCCACAATCTTCGATAAATTTTCCTAAACACCCATCCACAGAACGGCACGAAAATGTTCGATACTGATGAATCGGACATATAAGTGCAAATTTTTATCGACTCTATTTACCGGATTAGCCATTATCCAACTTCGCATCTTTGGCACAAATGCAACATCCTACTTCAAAAATGATGCAATCACGTCGATTATATCGTTTATAGAACCCATAGAATCGTATGATGATTATTCTACTATTGGCAGACCTGACTGCAGATCGATGCGTGCCGCTTGGAGCAGTCAGATCACAAATTGTTCAGCGCTTACAAGGCCGTTTGCGGGACGAGATCGTCTGCATGCGCTGGCACGCTGTTGGCGCCCCCCGCCACACCAGCCATGGCCGACGCAGACCCCATGCATCAGCGCTCTGTAGTCAGAGTTCTCCCTCATGAGCTTTATCGACCACACAACGGGAGCATCAGCAATTGGGAGGGGGGCCGCCAGTTCGGAATCACGATTCCAGGGCGATAATGCCGGTGGAGCGTTTAGGGCTGCCGATGGCCGCTTGCGGCTGGCACGGTCGTTTCCACCCGCTGATGGAAACGGCTTGAGTTGGTCGGGAGCCGCCGGAAGGGGAAGGGGAAGGGAGGCCAGGCGACTGCGCGCCCAAACTCGGACATTCAGGAGGCCGATCGGCCTTTCTGAAAGCGGACGCAAACGGCGGGCCCTCGATCCTCGCGGTCGGCGGCTGGAAGTAATAGTTTGCCGACAGGCAGCTTCGCAAAAAGGTCTTCGAATGTGAGCATTGTCATGCGTCCGTGCAGCCGCCTATGTTTTTGCTTTCGACCGGGAACCGGCATGCACCAGACTCTTGTGGCAAAGCTCATCGCCTGCGTTGCTCTCCTCTCGCCCGCAACAGCTGCTACCAGCGACGATAAGGCGATCGACGGCCGTTTCGATGTAGGAGGGCGCTCCATACGGCTAGCCTGCAAGGGCGCAGGCAGTCCCTCCGTGGTGATCGACGCCGGGATGGGAACGGCACCTGTCGAAGACCCGGGCTGGAACGCAATCGCGGACCAAGTGGCCTCGACAACGCGAGTCTGCCTGTACGATCGCGCCGGTCTCGGCGGGAGCGATCCGGCACCAGCGGGGTCGCGCTCCAGCCTCGATTGCGCGGCTGACCTGCACGCCGCACTGTCCTCCGCCCGGATAGAGGGGCCCTACCTTCTGGTCGGCCATTCGGTAGGCGGGCTCCACGCGCAGGTGTTCGCCGCCAAATATCCATCCGACACCGCCGGGCTCGTGCTGGTGTCTACGACGCATCCCGATCAATTTTCGAAATGGCTAACGCTGTTGCCCGCGCCCGCCCAGGGCGAGGAAAAGGCTGTCACCGAGGCACGCTCCTTTCTTATCAGTATGCAGACGGATCCCAGCAAAAACGAAGAACGGCTGGATATGCGGGCAAGCGCGAGGCAGGCGCATCTCCTCACCTCGCTTGGCAGCAAGCCGGTCATCATCGCTACGCACAGCCCGCGCTTCCGCATGGTGCCCGGCTTGTCGGAGCCGCTTGCCGTCAAGCTGGAAGACGCAACGCAGCAAATGCAGCGCGGATATCTGTCGCTGTCGACCAATGCGCATCAGAACGTCGCCGAACGGGCTGGCCATGGCCTGCCGCACGAAGCACCGAAGTTCGTAGTCGACAACATTCTTCAAGGTGTCGCGGCGGTCCGGGAGCACGTAGTTCGATAATTGGCCGCGCGGCCGCCGCGCTTCGAGCCTGGCGCGAAAGCGTTTTGGCTAGTCCGCTCCAAAAAACGCATTAAGTTTATCTAATGACCGGGATTGGGCGGTAAAGGTCGCGCGGAGGAGGGCAGGGGCGCCAGGCAGCAGCGCGCCCACTTCCCGCCGTCAGAAGGCTGTCGTGCGATCCCTCTAAGCGGAAATTCTTGAGCCTTATTCGCAGTTCCTTGTGCTCTGCTGATGTTCCGATGCTGCGCTTGGAGGGGCCGAAGGAAGGGAAAGCCGAAGGCATCAGTTCCACCAATCCCAACCCCCTCGCCCCTCGACGGTTCGGTGACTCGGCGGTCTCATGCACCATTGGAGATGGCGGCCCGACTGCCGCTGGCTAGTTGTATCCTGCGCATATATGAATATCAGTTCTGAAATCTGCCCCTCGACACAGGGAGGTAGCTTGCGCTTTGGCGCATACAGCTGCTGGCGGCGCATTGCTCGACGAACGTCAAACAGGGATGACCGGTGCCTTATCCGATTCACAGATATCGAGCTTTGGCAAACCTGACTGACCTGGAGGAACGCGCTCTGCGTGAGCTTGGTCCCATAGAGACCCAGAGGCGACGCGGCGAAACATTCCAGCGGGAAGGCGACCAACTCAGCGGCTTTCACCTTCATAATGCGGGGTGGATCTCGTCGTCGATCGTGCTCCGCGGTGGCAGGCGTCTGATTCAGAAAGTGCATTTGCCTGGCGACATCCTAGGCACGCCGAGCATGGCCCTCCAGACGGCTGCCCACACCTTGACGTGCATCACGGACGCCGTGACCGCGTATGTTCCATATACTCGGTTCCGCGATCTCTACACGCTTGCTCCGCGCGTGGCAGCCCTGTTCACCATGGCGGTCCAGATTGAGCGGCTCAGTCTCATAGATATGCTCGCGGCAGTCGGCCACGCATCAGCAAGGGCGCGGTTGAGCAGGCTTCTACTCGACCTTCGCGCGCGGCTCGCGCCGCTTGGATTGGTAGAAGACGATGCCTTCGACCTGCCACTTACGCAGGAAGTGCTGGGCGACCTCCTCGGTCTGACGTCGGTGCATGTCAATCGAACGATCCGAGACATGGAACGGGAGGGGCTTATTGCCCGCAGCGATCACAGGATTAAGTTGGTAGACGTGGCGAAACTCCAAAATTTATCGCCTTTGCCGCTCCGACAGCTAGCATTCGAGCCGCCTTGGTTGCCGCCACGGGCCTGACCCATCCCTCGCCAGCCCATCCCAGCCGATCAGCTACAAGCGCGAAGGCGGTGGTGCTCCTAGGAACAGGAAACCCGCCGACGGTGCCTACGCGTTCAAGCGCTGCCTCATCTCCTTACCAGGCTTGAAATAGGGGACATTCGTCGAGTCCACCTCGACAGCTTCTCCGGTACGTGGATTTCTCCCGGTCCGGGCATCTCTCGTTCGCGCCGAGAAGGTGCCAAAACCGCGCAGTTCCACACGACCACCATTGCGAAGCTGCCCGACGATCTCATCAAAGAAGATTGAAACAATGTGCTCTACCTCTGCAGCTGCAAGGCTCGCATTCTCCTGAAGCAGGCAGCTCACCAACTCTGAACGCACCATTATTCCCTCCCGATCAAGTACTCGCGGTATCCCTTTAACATGGCAACTTTGTGATCGACGAGGTAGGGAGAAGTACCGCACGCACCTTAATTGTCCCCAATTCGCGGCAACCTTGTACGATCGTGTTCCACGAGGTCTTCGTGCGGCTGCGAGCACGGGAGTGGACGTACACCAGTAAGAGTGGGACGCTGCGTCCAATGGCCAGGCACCCCGTCGCAGCTGATTAACCATTTCACGCTATGCCGGTCTTTCCCTGGCAAGCGGTAAAGCGATGGACATCGTCGACCTCGATCACTTCGGCAAACGGCTGCCCCCCTGGGTTTCGGCGGCAGCAAACGACAACGAATCGTGCGATCCGAGACGCCCCAAGTGGCTTAGGTCTGTCTAAGTGCACGCAGTGCCGCCTTCTTGACCTAAGTAATCGGAGCGTTGATAGCGATCTAAGGGGGCAGGCCGATCACCACGCGATGGAGTAGATGTCTACTGGTGAGTGATTGACGGACAGGGCACCTGCGCGCCCAAAGTCGGACATTCAGGGGGCCGTTCGACCTTCCTGAAAGCGGACGCAAACGGCGGCCCCTCAATCCTCGCGGTCGGCGGCTGGAAGTGGTGGAAAGCGGACGCTCGGCTTGTGGAAGCCATACAGAGGTTAGCTGACGTCATAGAGCGTCGCCTAAACAGTGTTGATCGCTAGCCTGGCCGGCTCCCGATCCCGTGCCAGAAAGGAAGCCGGCTGCAACGCACTCAGCTGCGCCGCTTCGCACCCAGGTGAGACGCGAAGAAGTTCACCACGGCCGTATTGAACGCTGTGTGAAAGGCTGCGCGGTCGAACCCCGGTGCACTCTGGCAGATAATCGGAGCTGCGGTGGGAACTGCGCAGGGAGTAAGAAAATCGAAGTGACCGGCACTCGGAACGGTGTGGAATTCGGGCTTGCGTGGTAGCGCAGCCCTGATCGCATCCGCATAGAATGGCGCGGGAAGGACGTGATCCTCATCAGCGCGCCAGAGTTGAACCGGTAGGCGAACGCCGGCAAGGTTGGCGGGGGTAAAGGTAAAGCCCAAGGCGGGCGCGGCAACAACGATCGCTTTGATGCGATCGTCGCGCAGCTTGGGCCATGACGTCGACACGGTCGGAGGATGCGCCTTGATCAGCGTGCAATCAAAGAAAGCGGGATGTGCCGCGCAGTGGGCAGGAAGACGAGTAAGGTCCGGCGTCCCGCCAGCGGCGGCAAGGACGGTGAACCCGCCCGCCGAAAAGCCGAACGCGCCGATACGATCCTTATCGATGGCGTGGTGTCCGTGCCACGCCTGCAGCATGTACGAGATAGTGGCGCTGAGCGCAGCCGGGCGCCGCTCGACCTCGGTGGCCCGGCTGCTGTCGCGCCAATTGTCGCCTGGGTGAGTCAAGGCGGCGACGATGAAGCCGGCGCGCGCAAGCGCCACCGCGGTATCAACATGGCCAGCGAAATCACCCCCGCTTCCATGCGAGATCACGATCAGGGGATGCGGGCTTTCGGCGACGACTGCGCCGGGCACGACATCCTGTGCGTAAAGCCCCAGCCGCTGGTGAGAGGGCGTGCCAGAAGCCGGGTACCAGACGCCTAGCTCGATGCCATCCCCTGCCACTTGCCGCTCGAAACCGACTTGCGCAGATTGAGCGTTCGCCGGTGGCATGACGACGATGAGAAACAAGGCGGCAAGGAAAAGACGTATCGGCATGATTGAACTCCATGTTGAACTGGAGTCTGTTGGCCGCCTGATGTCACCCTCGAAAGCCCGATTTCGTGAATGGGTGAATGGGTTCGCCAGTCGGCAAATGGGCTTCGCTTGGCGGCTCGCCCGCGATAGGAGAGGACGTGATACGCCCAACCTCGCCTGATCCCACAGCTCACCGCACGGCGACGCCGATGCGCTGGGCCGGCATGACAATCGCAGTCGGCGTTCTGTTGGCGATTATGGGACCGTTCGGCAGCTACATGAATGGCGGCCCGGTTCGGCTCCTTGCTTATTGGGTCGGCGCGATGCTGCTGGGGCTAATCCTTTATGGTTCGGCGTACAGGATCGTCTCCGCCCTGACGGTGTGTGGGTCGCCGAGATGGTGGCTGGCGCTGGTTGGAGCGACACTGCTCGCCAGCATCCCGGAAGCACTTTCGACGCGCGCGGTGGCATTCTTGCTGTGGCCCGAATTGCGGTCGTTTGACCTGTCGGTTCTTCGATGGTTCGCGCAGACGGCGACGATCGGGGTCGTTGGCATGGCAGCGATTGGCTTCGCGTTACGCCGCCCCGCAGGGGCTGCAAAAGAAAATAGCGCGCTCTCGCCGGCTGATGAGATCATCGCCCGACTGGGGCAAGACGTGCTGGCACTGCAGGTGGAGGACCACTACGTTCGGGTGCATCGGTCCACGCGCTCGGAGATGGTCCTGATTTCATTGGGCCGCGCGATCGATGCCATGGAGGTACCGGGCTTGCGAACGCATCGGTCATGGTGGGTCGCGAGCCATGCCGTGGTATCCGTCCAAGGCAACGCCCGCTCAATGAAGCTTTTGCTCAGCAACGGTGTAACGGCGCCTGTGGCTCGATCTGCCGTTACGCATCTCAGGGCTGCCGGCCTGATCCCCAACGGCTAAAACCCTGCGCCGCAGTGTAACGGCCGCCGTAAAAGACTTAAACGGGAAGCTTCTACACCACGGCCGCGAGTTCACGGGCGCGCTTTACATCCTTTGGCCGGCCAAATGCGGTCAGGATTGCATGTAACTCGGTTTCTCAGGGACAAAGACAGACGTGCCACCCACATCAAAGCAGTGCCGTGTGGCGGGCTGAATCGGCTGCCAAGCCTCACCGAGCCGATGGCAAAAACTCGCCATGAACTCCACTAGTAACGCTGTCGAACCGGTCCACGTACCGAAAATGCTGGACCAAAATGCAGCGTGCGTCGATCCGGGCTTAAGGTCTATGCCGATCGTGCGCAGGATGCTTCGTGCGTCGGCGACGCTCAACAACACGTCCACATCCGCAACATCGCCCGCGTCAGCGCTATGCAGGGCGACGGCTGCGCTCCCGATGATCCACCAAGGATCACACGCTTCAACCATGACGTTTCCCACCGTGTTCAATGTCGTAAAGAGAGGCGAACTAACCATCATCGATCAACGATAATGCCTGGTCCTCCCACTCGGGACGCAATTCTGGAACGGGAAGTTCCATGAGGATCATCGCCGTACAAAGCTTCAGAGCCGCCCATTCTGCGACCGGGAGTGTCGATGGGCTGGATTGCCCAAGTTGAGGTGGTTTAGAGCTTGACCGCGGAGTTGCCACCATCTGCCCATAGAGCCGACCCTGTGACGAAGCTGGACATGTCGCTGGCGAGAAACAGAGCGGCCTGGGCAATCTCCTCGGGTCGAGCAATGCGCTTCATCGCGTGAAGACCAGCAGCCCACGCCTGCTGGGCCGCGTCGCCAGCCATTTCGGTCGCTGTGCCTCCGGGTAGCAGCGCGTTCGCGCGGATACCGGCAGCCGCATAGTCAGCCGCTATGCTGCGGACGAGCCCTAGAAGCCCCGCCTTTGCAGCGCCATAAGCGCTCATGCCTGGTAGCCCGACACTGTTGCCAACAAAGCTGCCGGTGAAGACGAGCGTCCCACCGCCTTCTTCCAACATCGCCGGGATCTGCGAGCGGGCGCCCAGGAAAGCGGCGGTGAGGTTTGTCATGAGCACCTCTGACCATTGCTGAAGCGAGATATTTGCCAGGGGTGCCATGGTTCCGACCAGTCCGGCGTTGTTGAACGCAATATGCAAGCCGCCGAAGGTTGAGCGCGCCGCATCGATGGCATGACCATGGGTACGCTCCTCCGTAACGTCACCCACAATTGCGAGTGCGCGGCCACCTTGGCCCTGGATTTCAGCAACGACCCTCTCCAGAGACGCTTGCCGCCTGGCGACCAGCACCACGGACGCGCCATGAGTCGCAAAGAGTTTTGCTGCCGCTCGCCCGATCCCCGAGCTGGCACCGGTGACGACGGCTACCTTGTCCTTCAACAAAACCATATTCCAAGCTCCCCTGGTGGAGCCGATCAGGTAAGGGGTACCGGTTGAGCGGGCGTCCCTTTCTTTGCGCTCAAATGATCGAGGCGCCGTTTCCGTCTCTTTTGGCGAACGGTTGAGCCATTTGCTGATGCTCCTCTGGCGTAAGTCGCTCGACTTGCCTCATCGCGACAAACGTCAGCTCTTGGGGCGGTAACGGTCGCGCGGAGGAGGGCAGGGGCGCCAGGCAGGAGCGCGCCCAAAGTCGGACATCCAAGGACGCGATTGACCTCTCCAAAAGCAGACGCAGCCGTACAGACCCTCGACGAGCCCTGTCGGCGACTGAAATTGGTGGAGAGCCGACATAAGCAGCGAAGCTCGAGGTATCACGGGATCAATGCTTGCGACCCCTATGGCTTTCCGGCATCCGCAAACCGATGCCGCCCTTGTCTGCCGCTTTGCAAAAAACCGTCATTGCCACAGCATCGCTGATGACCGAGGCTCGCGATCCATGGTGGATTATTTCTGGCGCTGCTGCAGCGATCCACGGCGCGCACCCTATCACGGTTTCTGACGTGGACGTGATGGTGAGCGTTTCCGACGCACGCCGTATTTTTTCGCGCGTTGGGATTAGGAAAGCGCCCCCGTCGGATCATCCCCGCTTTCGATCCGAAGCTTTCGGCCAGTGGACGGAGTGCCCGTTGGTTGTGGAGTTCATGGCTAACTTCATGCTGCGAGAGCTGGATGGAGTCTGGCGTCCCATGAAGCCGGCGACCCGTCAACAAATCCGCGTGGAGTCTGCCACCCTATTCGTTCCCGAGATCTGGGAATTGCGAGCAATGTTCGAAAGGTTCGGCCGCGCGAAGGATCATGAGCGTATCGCTCTTCTCGATAGATTGTCGCGGTAGAGTCTGCCATTGGGGCGGGAGCCGCCATGGCGGAAAATGGTGGGAAGCGGACGTGCTGGTTTTTAAGCGGAAAAGCTCAGTAGCTGCCGTCTAGAAGAGCTGATTGGCGGGGCTAGCGGCGTATCGAGTTTCATTCAGAACCACGAGGCGAACGAACGCAGACCGCCATGAGCTTTTTCGCCGCGCATCGTATCGCAATTTCCACCTATCATCCCACTACGAATGCACCTAGGGCTGTCCAAGTTGGAAGTCCGGGGGGACGGCCAGGCTATTCAAAGGGGGCGAAAATTGCCACATGGTCCGGCCGTACGTCGCGCAGGCGCGCTGAGGGAGTTGGCGGTACTCGACACTCCGGAAGAGCAGGCGTTCGATGACATCGTCTTTATCGCTTCGCGTACGTGCGATACGCCGATCGCGCTAATCAGCCTCCTCGATCATGACCGGCAGTGGTTTAAGGCCCGCGTTGGCCTCGACGTCGGGCAGACCGAGATCGCTCAGTCGGTGTGCCAGATCGACGTGGACGATGCCGACATGCTGATCATCCCCGATCTGACCTGTGATCCCAATACCGCATTGAATCCGCTCGTAGTCGGCGAGCGAGCATTTCGCTTCTATGCAGGCGCACCCCTGATCCTCCGCTCCGGGGTTGTGGTAGGACGGCTATGTGTAATCGATACGAGGCCGCGCCCGGAAGGGCTTACGCACGAACAGGCAACACTCCTGCGCGCCTTGGGACGTCAGGTGTCGGATCAGCTCGATCTCCGGCTCGCTGCTCAGACCAGTGCGCGGCTGCTAGAGCTACAATCGGCGCTGATCGAAATTGGCGAGCGCATCCGCGCTAGCGATGGGGCGGTTAATATGACCGCGGGGGTGGCTGCCATAGTAGGGCGTGTCCTCAAGGTTGAACGGGCGAGTTTCGGGGTCGTCGACCCAGACGTGGAGATTGTCGACGTGGAGGCGGACTGGACCGCACCGGGTGTTGCTAGCATCGCTGGGCGTCACCGTTTCAACGATTACGGTGCACTTCGCCACGAGCTGGTGGCGGGCGAACCGCTTGTGATCGAGGACGTGACGACCGATCACCGGACCTCAGATACGACAGCTGCGATGCACGCGCTCGACATCAACGCACTGGTCAACATGCCGGTGCGGGAGCGCGGACGCACGGTCGCCATCTTCATCGTCAACGCCGCACGACCGCGCATATGGACAACTGACGAGCTGCTATTCCTCCGCGGAGTTGCAGATCGGCTTGAGGCGGGTGTCGCTCGCCTGCGCGCGGAACAGCAGCAAAGCATTCTCAACGGCGAGATCAATCACCGCCTCAAGAACATGCTTTCGATGGTTCAGGCGATCGCTAGTCAGACTTTGCGCGCCGTTTCCGAGCGCGAGCCGGTGGAGAGCTTCGAGCGCCGCCTCGTGGCGCTGAGTGCCGCCCACGACGTTTTGGTTCAGAAGAGCTGGAAGGACGCTGACCTGCGAACGGTGGCCGAAGCTGTGGTGGAAACGGTCGGCTTCGTTGAGCGCGTCACCCTTGATGGTCCTTCGGTTCCGCTAGGCGCACGCGCCGCGCTATCTTTTTCCCTCATCGTTCATGAGCTGATGACGAATGCATGCAAATATGGCTCACTGTGCACGGAGGATGGTCGCGTCGAACTGACATGGAGTATTGACGGAAGCGGCCCGACTGCTTCGCTGATAGTTCGCTGGCGCGAGCGCGGCGGGCCCCCTATTGCCGCGCCTAGCAAGAAAGGCTTTGGCTCCAGACTGATACAACTTGGTCTGACTGGGACGGGCGGAACTGAACTTCGCTATGAGTCCGAAGGACTCGAGGCCGACCTGCGAGCCTCCATCGAGCACTTGGTATAGGCGTAGCAGGAAACGATGATTGATACTCGTAAAGCTTCCGTCCCAATCGTCCTTGTCGTTGAGGACGAGCCGTTGTTGCGGCTTTTCGCGGCACAGGTGGTCGAAGATGCCGGCTACGAAGCGTTGGAAGCAGCCAGCGCCGCCGAGGCCATCGCGATATTGGAGAGCAGACCGGACATAAGGATCGTCTTTACCGACATCGACATGCCCGGCGGACTGGACGGCATTAAGCTCGCCGCGTGCATTCGCGACCGCTGGCCTCCAATTAAGATCATCATCACGTCGGGAAAGCCCTTGCCTCCAAGCACAGTGATGCCTGCAGAGGCTGTCTTCTTCCCCAAGCCATACCGGCAGGACCGCGTGATTGCCTCACTACATCGCCTGGCCGCGTAAAGCGGTTTCAACGATCAGCAATCCCAATCACTGGAAGCGGACCTAGGTTGGCGGAACTCCGTTTGGGGACCCCGAAGCGGAACTGGCGCCCAACCCTAGGACGATGAGCGTCTAACCGCCCGACTTCACACAGCCTGTCTCCAATGTTTCTTGACCAAAGCCGAGCGTCGGGGATGGGACAATGTGAATTAGCCCACCTATTGAATGACGGCTTTTAGGATCGCCAATCAAAGATCTGAACGGCCGATTTTGGGCGAAAGCTGAACCGCCAGTTTGCACAACCCGAATGGCGGTTTCAGCAGAAGCGGACGCAAACGACCGACGCTCGGATCCGCGCTGCAGGGACTGGAACTGGAACGAAGCCGTCATTGTATCGCGGCTCCCCCAGTGTCGGCTTCGAGTAAGAGCCGACACTTCTGTTTGTTCATCGGTATGCGGGCGGGCATTGCGGTCACCCGGCGGCTCGCCTGAGCGAGGAGATCACATACTTCTTCGCCTTCGCTCCACAATATGCACTGGCGAGTAAGTCTCGCGCTGCAGGTTTGGCGCGATCAGCACCCGACAACGGAAAGCGGGCGCTGTCGCCCCGGCTTCCGCCCCTAGACGGCGCCAATTCGAGGCAGGCCTTTTCGGTTTGCGCATCGCCGGTATTCGGCTTGGACCTTGTTCTCGACGCCCCGCACGATACGCCCGTCGGACGTTCGCAGGCATATGCTGCGCCAGCAGAATAGCGGCAGCACCGGGACAGTTCCGCTCGCTCGCCAGCTGAGCATCGAAGCGCGTATCTGGGTCCATCGGGTCGTAAGCCTTGCAGAAGGAGCCAGCAGCAAGGTCGACCCGGCGTACCAGTCTGGCGCGATCATCTGCGGCATCAAGCCGCAGATCGCGATAGGCGACGACCATGCGCGGCGGGAATGCCACCGCCGACGTATCGCCGGCGCACGCCGACAGCACCGCGGCGCTGAGGAGCACCAACAACTTCATGATTTTCTCCGCTGTTGATTGGCGCTGATCGCGCCATAGGATGATCGCCACGATCCCGCCTGCCGATCACGCCGATTGCCTTTATGTCACTGCCGGTAAAGCGGCTGGCTCACCTCGGGCGGCGGAAATGGAAGTTTCTGACGAAGGGCGCTCCACCGGCGTCCGCAGCCGCCGCAGACTCCGTCATTTCCTTGCCGCCCGATGAGATTGCATAGACCCGCACCGAGCCGAGCATCTTGTTCTTCGCAAGGCTCATGACCAGCACGTTGGACGCCGGCTGGTTGATCGCGGCGCTGTCGGCTTCCGAGTTGTCGCCTTCGCCTGCCGACGCCGATCCGTCGCGTGCGTAGCGCACCGCCATGTGCCGGACGCTGCCGTCCGGCGCGGTGATGTCGACAGTGGTCCGCCACTGACCAGCGCCGACATCCTCAAAGGTGTAGAGGACCCGGCGGGGTGGCGGACCATAGTTGGAGGGCATGCGGCTAAGGTCGAGCTCCCAGGTTCCCAAAAAAGGGGACCGGCTCGCGGGGGGGCTCTCCGGCCCCGCGACGGCCGCCCCGAGAGGCAGCAGGAACAAGGCTGTCGCCGAACAGCGCAGGATGGAAGGAAGGGCTGCGGTTCGCATGCATCTTCTCCTTGCTCCGAGGATGCGGCGGGGGCTCCGCAGCGACGAACGCGTCGCTTAATGGCACCGCTTGCAGCAATGCGGCCACGCGCTCCGGGGCGGTGCACCCGAAGACCGTCTCGAATTCGTCGCAGTACGACGTGCTTACCGGACCGGCGTGGGTGCCGAACCGGGCGAGAAATGTGCGTGCCAGCGCGCCACGCTGGCAATGATCGCCAGCTCGATCGCGAGCACCGCGCCCTGGAGCAGCGCCTGCCGGCCATCGATGAACAACACGCTGAGGAACGTCACCAGCGTCGCCGATGCGGCCAGGCTCAGGCTACCCCAGCGAAGCGCTGCCGCCCAATCGCGCTCCAGCACCACCCAGGCGATCCGCAGATGCCCCAGCCCGATCAGCAGCTGGAGCAGCGCCAGCGACGGGATCGCCGCCTGGTAGACGCCGCGCAGCAGGCTCTCCTGCAGGCCGCCGTCGATCAGCGCGCCGCCCAGTCCGTGCCGACCGGGATAGAGATAGGGCAGCCCGAACAGCGCGCAGCCGATCTGCAGCGCCGCCATCGGCAGCAGCACCCCGATCGCCACGGCATAGCTGGTGAGGACGAATTGCCCTTCCTCGGCCGCGAACAGCCCGCGCCCTGCCGCCAGGAGGCACCCGAACGCGAACTGCACCGGCGCGCCTTCGGCGATCGCCGTGTCGAGTTCCGCTTCCATCGCCATCGCCCAGTCGCGCTTGCGCTCGCCGAGGCAAGCGGCCGCCAGGCGGAGCAGCGCGCGTGCGAACCATGCCTTCATGCCAGCGCTCCCTTGAGCGGTTGGCCCGGCGCACTGCCGGCGAGGTCGCGCGCAAGGGCGAGGCCCGCCGAGGTCAGGCGGTAAGCGTGACGCGCGGGGCGTCCGGGCTGGGCGGGCTCGCGCCACTCGGCCTCGACGAGCCCCTGCTCGGTCATCCGCATCAGCAACGGATACAGCGTCCCGGACAACAGGCTGGTGGCCTTCATCAGGTCATAGCCATGTCGCCATTCGCCCTGCGTCTCCGAGAGCGCTTCGAGGAGGCGACACATCTGCTGCGAGGGCTTTCGATTCCGAACCATGGCATCATACCAACATATGTAGATTTAAGAGTCAAGCGCCTGCGCCGTGTTGCTCGGGTCAGCGGTTCTTGCCCGAGGCCGCCGACGCTACGGCCGTCCGGACGAGGCGCATCGGCGGCCCGCCTTCGACGATCGTGAAACTTGCATAGTCCGCATCGAAGGCAATCACCACGCCGAGCGCGTTGGAGAAGAACCGCGTCGGCGACAGCGCCATCAGCCGCTCCGGACTGGGTGCGCCCGCATCGGCGAACAATCCTTCAGGAAGGGCTTCCAGTCGCACCGAAAGTCCTCCGCCCTCGAACCGCCCCGCCGCCTTTGCCAGCACGGCAAGCGGGAGCTGCTTTTCCTGCACCGCGGGCGGCGCGATGTCCGCCCAGCCATAGTCGGTTGCCACCGCGCGGACGACCTCGTCGATCAGCCGCCGGCCCTGACCGCCATTGGTGAGCGCGACAATGCCCTCGCCCTTGCCGGCATAGGCGATCATGTACGACTGGAAGCCTTCGTTGACCCCGTCATGTCCGAAGCGTTCAGGCGCGGTGGTGTAGAGCTCGACGCCCAGCCCCCAATGGTCTTTGACCGGCCGCAGCATCGCCCGCGCCATCGCCGGGGACAGCCGATGGCCCCGCCGACCGGCGGCCGACGCCTGCAGGTCGATCAGCAGGCGCGCGAGATCGCCGGCGCTTGTCCATAGCCCCGCCGGCGCCAGCTCGGGATAGACGTGATAGTTGCCGCGCACCGGCTGGCCCGCGACATGGCCGAAGACGATGTTTGCGAGGAGGTCGGCGGATGGCGGCTGCGCGAAGGCGCTCCGCGTCATGCGCAAGGGGCCGAGGAGTTCGCGCTGCGCGAGCTCGGCAAGTGGCAGGCCGGTTACATCCTGCAGGGCGAGCTGGGTGAGAACATAGCCACCGCCGGAATATTGGAATTGCGCCCCCGCCGGCAGCACGCGCGCACCGCCATGTTGTTGGCCGGCGCCGCGCCCTCCAGGATCTGCACCGTCGTCGGCAACGGCGCTCCGGGGAGATAGCCGTCGAAGCCATGTACGCCCAGCCCGGCCGTGTGGCTCAGCAGTTGCCGCAGCGTGACACCCCGCGGCGCCAGACGGGCATCGCCAGGGAGGTGCCAGCTCCGCAGGGACAGGTTGATGTCGCTGTCGAGCGCCAGTTTGCGCTGCTTCACCAGACGGAGTGCGATCACGGCGGTGGCAACCTTGCTGATCGACGCCGCCTGGAACGCCGTATCCGGCGTGACGGGCGCGCAACTAGCAGTGTCCCGCACGCCCCAGCCGCGGGCCCAGTCTATTCGGCCCCGGTGGACGACCGCGATGCTGATCCCCGGTACGCCATAGAGGCGTATGCGCACCGCCAGGCTAGATGGCCCGTCCCCTGGCGCACGCACCGGCGACAACAGGTTGGTTTCGACCGCGCGGGTGTGGCGATTGGTGAGGCCACCCGCGTCACGGTCTGGCATCCGGCAAGGTAATGGGGAGGCGTCTGCCACCGCTGGCACCGCTGCGCCCGTGCCAAGCAGCAAGGCGAGCATCGTGGTTCGTGCGTAAGTCATTGCTGCACCTCCAGCGACGTCGATCCGCGACACGGAATGCCCGTTCGGAAGCTGACGCCAACGCGCATTTATCGACATATGTAGACTTTAGAGTCAACTGGCGCTGCGGCTATAGCTGCAGTATTAGTCTAGCGCAGCTTGCCGAAGACGCGGCCTTCGGCAAGCCTTCTCAAGGCTCCTACCGGATGTGTGAGGGCAGTTGGGCCATAGACACGGGACTGGCGGGTTTCGGCACGAGCACCCGTTTAAAACCCGGTCGGCGAAGGACCGAGCTTGGTCGGGAGCGGCCGCAGGAAGGCGGGCGGGGACACCAGGCAGTTGCGCGCCCAGTTCCGGCCGTTCAGCAGACTTACCGATCCTACCAAAAGCGGACGCAGACGGACAGCGCCCGACCACCAGTCGGAGAGCAGGGGGGTGGAGACTGGCCCCGCACCGTTCGGCACTTTCGAAGCGGAGCCGCCCTTCAGAAATTAAAGCCTGAAACGGATTGTACCCCCGATTGTCCGAGGATCGCTTGGGGTTCCTACGATTAGGCCTGAGTTGCCCGCCTGGATCGTCAGGTTCTGGATGTAGTCGGAGGCGAACAGATTGCGGGCAAACACGATGAGTTCGATGCCGTTCGGAAGACGATAGCCGATGTTGGCGTTCGTGAGGTTGTATCCATCGATCATCGTGAAGCGCGACAGCCCTGGGTCGCCGTTATAGCTGCTGCGCGACGCCGTATCGATGTGCAGCATGACCTCGCCCGCGCCCACCCGTCGAACGTAGTCGGCGCCGGCGGTGAAGGCGAAGCGCGGAAGCGACGCCAGCCGCTTGCCGGTGAGACTGCACTGGGTCGTAGCTGCGGTCTGCACTTCCAGGGGGCACGGTCCAGACGGATAGTCTGTATACCGACCATCTGAATAAGCGAGGCTCCCCCGCACGCTCAGCCCCGGCAGCAGGAGCGCGGTCGCGTCGGCCTCGATGCCCTTCACGGTCACTTCGGGGATATTGGACAGATAGCCGCGCAGCTGCACCGTCTGGGTCAGCGAGTTCTCGACGACGGTCGCCTGGAAGTTGTGGACCTTGGTATAGAAGCCGTCGACATTCAGCAGCAGACGGCGGCCAAAGAAGCTGTTCTTGAGGCCGACCTCGTAAGTTTCGTTCCGCTCAGGGCGCACGACTGCGGTGGCGAGCACCGGTTGGTTGTTGTTGTCGAGCGGCAGGCCCGACATGTTGATGCCGCCCGATTTGAAGCCGCGGGCATAGCTGGCATAGGCCATGGTGCCCGGCGTCGCCTGCCAGGCGATGTTGGCGCGGCCCGACAGGCTGCCGTCATTGTCGTGCGCGGTGTAGCTCTGAGGGCGGAGGACCCCAAGCCGGGCCGCCGTCAACGCTGCGTTGGTAGTCGCAGGACCGCCGAACACCGTGGTGTTATAGCTGCCGTCCTTGTCCTCCTGGGTGTACCGCAGGCCGCCCGTCAGCGTCAGGTCGGGCACGATGCGCCAGTTCACCTCGCCGAACGCCGCATAGCTCATGGTATGGAAGTCGGTGCGGCCATCCTGACCATAGCCGTCGAGCAGGTTTGCGGGCACGGGTGTGGCGTTGGTGCCGGTGGTGGTCCCGATCAGATAGCGTGCCGCCGCCGGACCGTAGATGCTGATCGGCCGCCCGACGATCTTCTGGCCGAACAGGTAGAGCCCGGCGACGTAGGACAGCGCGCGCTCGCCATTCGAGGCGAGGCGGAACTCTTGGCTGTACTGGTCCTGCCGCGAGGGGATGTGCTGCGACATTTGCACCGGAATGCCGGTGTAGTCGCGGTCATTCTCCGCATCCCAATTCCAGAAGCGCCACGCGCTTATCGAGGTGAGCGTTGAAGAGCCCAGATTCCAGTCGACGATCGCGCTGACGCCGCCCTCGTTGGTGTCGGTGTTCAGCGGGCCATCGATATCGACCTTGCGATCATAGGGGTTGGTGCTGGGCGGCGCATAGCCAAACTGCGCGGCTAGACCAGAGGGACCGCCGAACTGGCGGCTGGCAGCGCGCAGGCTCGTGCCGGTGCGCAGGTAGACCTGGGTGCAGCAATAGGCCTGGAAATTGGTGAAGTCCGCGATCAGCCGCACCTGCAGCCGATCATCGGGCTTGTAGAGCAACTGCCCGCGCACCGCCTGCGTGCCGAGCGTGTTGGCGGCCACGCCCGTGCGGACATTGTCCAGCACGCCGTCGCGCCGGGTGGAGACGCCGGAGACCCGATAGGCCAGCACGTCCGAGATCGGCCCTGAAGCCCAACCCTTGGCCTGGACGAAGTTGTAGTCGCCGTAGGAAAGCTCGACGAAACCTTCGCGGGTGAAGCTCGGCGCGCGCGTCGTGATGTTGAGCGCACCGGCGGTGGTGTTCTTGCCGAACAGGGTGCCCTGCGGCCCCCGCAGTTCCTCCACCTGCGCGATGTCGGCAAAGTCGAAGGCGGCGGTGGCGGGACGGGCGTGATAGACTTGGTCGACATAGAAGCCGACGCCCGGTTCCAGCCCGTCATTGGCCTGGCTGACCGCGACGACGCTCGATCCCAGGCCGCGAATGGTGAAGGCGGTGTTGCGCGGATTGGCGGAGCTGTAGTTGAGGCTGGGGATCAGGGTGGTGAGCCCTTGCGTGTTCACCGTGTAGCTCTGGTCGAGCAGGTCGCCGCCGACGACCGACATTGCCGCAGGCACGCGCTGCGCATCCTCGGCGCGGCGGCGGGCGGTCACCACCACCTCGGCCAATCCGGATGCGTCGGCGTCGTCGCCCTGTACCCCCAGCTGCGACTTCGATTGGGGATCCTCGGTTTGCGCGCCGGCTGGTGCAGCCACGGCAATCAGGGCGAGTGCACCTAGCGAAAGGACGAAGGCATTGGACATGAACGGATCCCCTTTTGCCCGGGTGCCCCCGCGCATTATTTCCGTCCGTATATCGAGACTGTATCCAGTGGAATATAAAACTTCGGTATCAGTCCTCGGCCGCCCGGGGCGCGACGCGCAAGTGCGACCGCAGGCGCGCATAGGCGGGACGTTCCGCGATCGCGGCAGCGTCGCGCTCCATCTCGCGATAGGCCGCGACGACGACGAGACCCGTTTCGGTGACGCGCGCGCCCCGTTCCAGTCCCCCGCCACGCAAGGTCTCGACCAGGGGTGGGTCGAAGCAGCGGTTCATCTCGTCTACCAGCAGCCAAGCGCGCCGATAGCTCATACCCATGCTGCGCGCGGCTCCCGAGATCGATCCTTGCGCGGCGATCGCCTCGATCAAATCGGCTTTGCCGGGTCCGAGCGCGAGCGCATCGCCGCATGCGATTTGAACCTTGAGCCAGAGTGAGCCGATCTTCACTCTATTTTCCGATCAGGACGTCGCTTGCCTTCACAACTACCGTGACGTTGTCACCGATCGCCAGTTCAAGATCGTGTATCGCCCCTTCCGTGATGCTCGCAGTGACGACATTCCCACCGCCGATATCAACCTTCACGATTCCGTTGACCGCTCCGGGGGTAATTGCAGCGATGGTGCCGGAGATCTGATTACGAGCGCTCAGCTTCATGGTCGTTCCTAATAGGCGAAGGGAGCTGCCTTCTTAGTGTGTCACGGAGCTTCGCGCCATGCGCCATGTCTGGTATCAATCCCCCCTGTCACGGCGACTTTCGACAATGACGGCCTGCATTGGCTTGCGTCGATTACAGGGATTGGAGCAGTAGCTGTCTTGCTGCGCCGCTTTACCCAGCCCGCGGCCGCACGCGTTCCTCTGTTTTCAACCGCCGCCCACCGGCAGTTGGCGGGTCCGAAGGCAAGAAGCACGTCAACGCGGATCAATTTGGTGGCCGGAGGCCGTTCGCCGAGATCTTCGAAAAAGCTCTCGAAGCTGGCCCAGCGATCGCAGATCTTCGCGGCGCGCATCTGCCGCATCTGCTGCCACGCTCGGTAGGTCGCTCCATGGCGCTTCGCTGCGCGATGCCCATGCTCGAGCAGTCGCGCAGCGCTGATCTCACGGTGAAGGCACCCGCAGCTTGACGTTGCGCCGGTCCGCACGTTCTTTCCTATCGCAATTACCTCACTGCCGCAGTCGCAAGCGAAGCGCCAAAGCGCATGGGCCGCTGCGGTCATGGTCCTCATAGCTGAGTGCGACCAATCGCCCATACCGCTGCCCAGCCATATCGATACGCGCCTTTTTTGGCATGTCCTCGCCGCCGTCTATATTCCACTGAATATACTGCCTGGTAGAGGTGATAGTTCAACGCGACAGCACAGATGGGAGCAGGCGCGCAGTCACCCCCACGCATTGTCATCCGGCACATAGGGTTGTGCTGGCTGGAACGGTTCAAACGGGCATGAGCAAGGGCGGGCAGCTCGGCGCCCAGTTTCGGACATTCAGGAGGCCGATCGACCTTCCTGAAAGCGGACGCAAACGGCCCGCATTCAACAACCGCGGTTGTTGGCTGGAAGTGGGTGGTTAGCGGAAGTCGCCAGCTAATATTGTCGCTGGACCAACAGCCCAACTCCTGCGGGAGCAAGCGTGCTAGTGAATTGAAGCGCACAGAGCACCAGACCAGCAGCGTCAGTGACCGTCATGCTCCACTCTTCGCCAGGCCAAAGGTGGTCGGCACTATCTTTGATCAGCGCTCCGGCGCTCTCAATCGCTTGCCGCAGGGCGTCCTGCAAAGTGTTGAAGTTCATGCCTTCATCGTCGGGCAAATCTCGCCCGTCACGGATGTGGAAAAAATAACGCAACGCATTGCTCCGGCAGGGCGGGAGCACAAGGTCTCTCAGTCGCTTACGGGCCGATGGTGTACCAAGCGATCCCGCGCCCATAGCCTCGGCGATCAAAAGGCGCACCAACTTGGATAAGCTACGTCCGAAATTGGGGCGGTAACGGTCGCGCGGAGGAGGGCAGGGGCGCCAGGCAGCAGCGCGCCCACTTGCTGTCATTCAACGGGCTGATCACTCTTACCATAAGCGGACGCAAACGGACGACGGCTGATCGCGACGCGACAAATCAGCCTGCCCTTTGCCCCCTGATGGCCCGGCTTGGGATGCCGTCGAGTACGATGGATAGCTCCTCCTCGCGCAAAGCTTTAGAGAAAAGGTACCCCTGCAGCTCGTTGCAGCCTATCGTTCGGAGCATGGATCCCTGCTCCTTAGTTTCGACGCCTTCGGCTGTGACGGACAGGTTCATCGCGTGACCCAGGGCGATGACCGCTTGGACGATTGCAATCGCCTCCTGGTCCCGTCCTATCCGCTTGACGAAACTCTTGTCGATCTTGAGGCGGTCAACCTTGAATCGTTTCAGGTAGCTCAGGCTGGAATAGCCAGTGCCGAAATCGTCCAGGGCGATCCGGAAGCCTGCGCCGCGCAGGTCCTGCAGCGCGGCGCGTACTTCTTCGGCATCATCAATCAGGATCCCCTCGGTTACCTCGAGTTCGATCTGCCGTGGATCCACGCCGCTGGTCTGCACGATGGATTGCACGGTTGCGGCAAAGCCTTCCGCCTTGAACTGGACGGGAGACACGTTGACCGCCATCGTGAGACCGGGCCATTGTTTGGAAACGCGGCACGCTTCCGCCAGCACCCAGCCGCCCAGCGCGTGGATTATGCCCGCTTCCTCCGCGATCGGGATGAAGAGGTCGGGCGTTAGCAGACCCTTTGCCGGGTGATCCCAACGGACAAGCGCCTCCAACCCGACCACTGTCGCGCCGTTTGCATCCATTTTCGGCTGATAGGCGACGAACAGCTGCCGCCGGGTGCCCAGCGCCTTTCGCAAATCCTCCTCCAGCTCGCGCCGATTGGCGAGGCTCTCGTCCATCTCCGCAGTGAAGAAGCGATAGCCGTCGCGGCCGCTGGCCTTGACGCTGTACATCGCAATGTCGGCCTTGCGCAGCAGCTCGGTGCGATCGGAGCTGCGCGGGGTTCCCGTGGCGATGCCGATGCTGCCCCCGATCTGCACTTCCGACCCGAGTATCGGGAAGGGCTTGCGAAGCTCGGCGAGGCAGGCTTCGGCAAGCGTTTGGAGCGATTTTTCCTCGAGACCCTCGGTCAGGCAGATGGCGAACTCGTCGCCGCCCAGTCGCGCCAGCAGCCCGCCGTTGGGCAGCCGGGCCGAGAGGCGGCCTGCCACGCTCTGGATGAGTTGGTCCCCGGCAAGATGGCCCAGCGTGTCGTTCACGTGCTTGAATTTGTCCAGGTCGATGAGCAGCACGCCGAGTGCCTGCTGGGCGACATTTCCGGCGGCACCATCGACAAAGCGATTGAACGCAGCGCGGTTCGGCAGGGCGGTAAGCACGTCGTGGTTGGCGAGATACTGGGCGCGCGCTTCCTTCGCCTGAAGCTCGACTCGAGCGGCTTCGAGCGCACCGATCGAAAGAGCATCCCTGAACATCAATCGCCCGACGACGAAGACGAGTGCCGCCAACAAAGCGATCAGCGCAGCCGCCGCCGCGCCGCCCCGCTTGGCTATCGACCGCAGGATGTCGCGGCCGGGCATGTCCGGTCGCCAGCCGAGATGACCGACCAGCATGCCTTGCGACGACCGCAGGGGCACGCTGTACATGCCCGTCTTCGTCGACACCGGTGCGGGCACTATCTGCGCGTCGCGTATGCCCCGGATGCGGCTCAGGTCGCTCATCAGCTTGCCGTCCAGAAAGCGGATGCTGATCAGCATGGGCTGCCGCCCTGGAGGGCCGGTCACGAGCCTGGAGTCCGGGATCATCCGCATCACGCTGGCCGCGGCCGCACGCCCAGACACCTGTACGAGGTCGGTCGCATGGAACGCGGTTGGCGAGGTGCGCACCGTGCTGTTCTGCGCCAGTTTTTGGCCAGGCAAGCGCTCGTGGGTGTTGGGTGCCCGGCGGAGCGAGCCTCTAGCCGCGTGGATCAGCGGGAGCAGCGCCGGTCGGACGCGCGCGAATATCGCCGGGGCGACGCGCTCGCCGCCTCGCATGGCGTACACCGGCCGGTCCTGGCCGTCGATGATGATGTCGAGCTCATGATTGAACACGTAGTTCAGCCAAACACCCACGTTCTTGTCGAGCCACTCTGCGTCAGGCTTGGCCTTCTGCACCTCCGCATAGGCAGGGTCCCAGATGGCGACGCCCGCCTGGCTCTGCGCGACATCGTCGAGCACCGCGCCCAAGGCAAGATGCACGTCGTTCGCCTGTCGTCCGCGGATTGACGCGTCGACCTGATTGGCCGTCGCCCACAGGCTCCAGGTTCCGAACAGGACCAGCGAGGCCGCTAGGCAGAGCGCAGGCGCCGCCACGAAGGCAGTGAACCGCAGAGCAGGGCTGAGAGGGGGAAAGTGAAAACGATGGGACATGCATCTGCGCAACCAAAGAAGGGTTCGATGCAAGGAATTCAGGCTTCAATTCTCAGAACAATTGCAGCCTGCACTGCTTGCGCCTCAGGGTAGAGCGCAATCGTTGTTTTTCGGTGAACTGCCACCATGTAGGAGTATCGCGAAGTGATCGTTGTGCCTTGAACCTCCCTCCTTCAGGTGGCCTGATTAGGGAACGGGCCGGCCAGCACCCCCGCGGCGACGTGTGAAGGGGTAGCGGCAAAGCGGGGAGAGCCGGGCCTTATCGGGCAGCTGAGCGCCCTAAAGTCGGACATTCAGGGGACCGATCGACCGTCCTGAAAGCGGACGCAAATAGATAGACTTTCGCCGCTCGGCAGGAGGCCGGGACCAGGGAGCGAGCCGTCAGAGCGGGGCGGGCGAGGGAGACGGCAGCTAGTTCGGGCTCCCCAGCTGCATAAGGAACTATGCAGCGCGGCTCGTCCGCGCACCACGCTTCGAACGGCGCCAGATAAGTCCCTCTAACCCCGCAACCTTTTGGAGCGGCCTTCGTTCTCATATTCCCTGAACAGTAACTAGGTCACGCAGTTGGCGGGCTCTCGCACCCCCCGTCCGTCAACTGTGAAAGAGCCCGCCATGCTCCGCAGCCGGCGGGCTCTTTTACGCCTTCAGGAAAAATGCCCACGCTTCAGGTCAGCCGGTGAATATCCATTCCGCGACCCGTGGCCGCGTCGGCTGGCTTCATGCCTGCCCTGTGGGTTGAGGGTAATCGGTACGAGCAACGTTGAGGTCGTGGAACGCCGTGGCCATCGCTGCTTCGTCGACTTCTCGGAGGAAATACGGGTAGAGCGAGCGCGAGCTGCTCTTGGTCGCTTGCCTGTGGCTGGCGATGTTCGCCCTTATGGTCTCTACGCTGAGCCAAAGTAGATGCGAAGGCGCCTGCACACTTTCATTCGTTCGAGCGTTCCCCACAGGACGAAAGCCGAGCATCGCTTCGTAGAAGCTTCGATGCCGCGGATTCACCTCGATGAAGAGGTCCGTGCAGCGGTGCTTGGCCGATCCGTAGATCAGCACGGCATGAAACAGGTGCGCCAAGCGGGGCCGAGCAGGGGTGGACGCGTCGAAAGCGAATTTCGTCAGCTCACAAATGCTGGCGCCTGGGGCAGCACGAAACGTGTCTAGGACATCCCCGAAGGTACGATCAGCAGCAAGGCCCGCACCGCCGTCGACCGTCAGGGTAAGTGTGCCTACCAGCGCTTCGTCGGATGCGGCGAGGAATGTAGTGCAACGCGCTCCCTCAGGAATTTGATGATCGCAGCCATAACCCCGCCATCCATACATTCTGTTCAGAAGGTCTGCAGCTTCGGAGCGGTGCTGTCGATTTGATGCAATCCGGATACCGAAGCCGGCAGCGGTCCCAGGCGGCGTTTCATGCAAACACTCTGCCGCTAGGGATCCAACGGCTGCTGACGTGCCTCCGGCAGCCGCATTCACTGCTTCCAATGTCATGATAACCCCGTCATTTTTGCTCTCGACCCGAGCTACGGCGTACCGCGACGGCCTAACGTTTGCGCTAAGGGTTGCCCACATTCCGGCCGTAGCGTTCTGAAAACGCGGCCAAAATTTCAAATTTGCGGAATGGCCTAGTTTATCGCCGGGCGGTTAAGGCAGTGTGCCTCGCTTGATCGCATTTTTGCTGAATGGAACCAAGCACTTGGCTAGGCGTTCGGCCCTCCGGCCGAATATCGTTAACGGCTTGGTAACCTTTTCAGGGAGTCTACTGTATGAAGCGCTATCTCGCGGCCGTTGCCGCCATTTCGGCGGGCCTTCTTGGCACGACCGCAGCCCAGGCTGCAACCACGATCATCACCCCGAGCTCGCAGCCGAAGGGCACGACTTTTGTTGTTTCGGGCGATCCGTTCTCCGGTCCGGTCGCTGCAACGTTCGGTCACACCGGCATCGCCAAGGGCGCTTTCACCGACATCTTCCAGTTCACGCTCGGCCAGGACGGCACCGGAAGCGGATCTGTCACGACCAGCGTGACCAAGACGGGCTTCCTGAAGTTCACTGACCTCGACATCACCTCGGTCGTCTTCAACGGCATCACTGCGGCCAGCACGCTGTTCGACCTCGGCGGCAACGTCTGCTCTACCCGCGGCGTCGGCAGCTGCGGAGCTAGCGAGGCCTTCGCTCTCACGGACGCAATGGTTAAGGCCGGCGTGCTGAACACGATCACCATCACCGGCGTTTCGCGCGGCCTAGGGTCCTATGGCAGCAACGCGACCTTCGATCCGTCGGCCGTTCCCGAGCCCGCCTCGTGGGGTCTCATGATCGGCGGCATTGGCGCTGCGGGCATGACGCTCCGCCGCCGTCGTTCGAACAATTCTCGCCGGTCCGTTCAGGCGGCCTGAGCCTATTGCATCTTTTCCGGTGCTTTTGGCCCTTATTTGGGCAGAGAGCACCGGAAGTGGATTTGAAGGTGCTTCCATTGTGAAGTACTAAGGCAAAAGGGCCCAGGTAGACACCCCTGGGCCCTTCGCTTGCCAGGCCACCTGAAGCCTAGGTGGCAGCCAAGATCGTTCTGAAATCTCTTGCGTTTCGCCGGCTGCACCCCTGAGATGTCGTGGGCTTTCCAGTAGCCTCAAGTTCATTGAGCGGAGGCCTCATCCAAGCCCCAAAAGATGGTTAATGCGCTGGCGACGTGTTCGAGATGGCGTGTCGCGCTACCGAGGTCAAGCGGATGGCGTTGATGCGCCAGATTTCGATCGTTCAACTCACCAAGGCATGCCTGGAAGCGAACACTCGCAAGCGAGAGAAGCTGGCACAAACGGCGTTTGCAACCGAGCTGTCCTGAGATAAACGAAACAGAAACCCCGGGCGTATGGCCGTTACGAGAGAAGTGTCCGTGACTGCCGAGGAAGAGATGAGGGCGTTTCTGATCGCCGAAGAGCTCATTGAGCAATTTGGCGACGCCGTTCACCTGTTCTTGGGCGGGAAGATTCTCGAAACGCAGCCTCAAGGAAACATCGAGCAGATGGAAGCATGGCTCGTCATTCGTGAAGCCGCCTTAACGGTGCTTGAGGCATGCTCTCGACCCATGCACTAATTGTCTCGCAGCGGCGTTACGGTAACCGCTGGCATGTCTCGCCGGAGCGGACTTACGGCGACGCTCAAAGCAATTAGAGCCGAGTCACAAGAGCGAACCTGGCTTCGAAAATATAACTTGTATTTTCGGGCAGCGGTGTCAGCGTGGATGAGCAGTCACTGCACCAGTGCAGCGGAAGCTTTTACGGCGGACTGCTCCTCCGGTCGGAACTGATCCACGGCCACAACGCACGACAGGCGATTGTGCGGAAGAGCTACGTCGAGAAGGATAGATGCCTTGTTTGCGCGAACCTGGGGGCGCTTGGACGCAGGCCGGCCAGCCTCAGCCATGACGGTGAAGCGGGAGTCTGCGGCAGCGATGCCGGCGATCGCCTTGGTAGCGCGCTTGGTGATTTGCCGAACGCGTTCTGCGGTCACACCCGTCTCAGCTGCGAGTTGCTCGAGGCTCGCACCACTGAAAAGGCGACCCTCGAGGATCTCTCGCTCACGCGCGATCGTCGCTTCCAGCTTCTCGACGTCTGCAGCGGCAACGCCGTTCACGCGGAGGCGCGGCAGCGCCTTGCGAAGCGCGGTCTCCTCACGCTTGGGCAACGGGCGGCGGGCGAGTGCCTCCATCCCGACCTTGCGCAGGTGATCGACATAGGCATCGATTAGAGACGACTTCGCTCCGTCCGCCAGATAGTCCGAGGCGGCAGACTCCGTTGCCTCGACGGCAAACTCATCCTCGAGGGCGTCCAGGAACGAACCCATCTCGCCGTCACTGTCCAGGATGGCGTTGAGAGAGACCGTCGTGGCGGCAACCCTCTTCGCGGACGGCCGCTGATCGGTCATCACGCGGAAACGTAGGCTCTGGAGCTCGCCTCGGATCTGCCAGTTCACAAACGTCGTGAACTGCGCCTTCTCCGGCTCATACGCTTCGACCGCACGATGCACGGCGATGGCGCAGCACTGTTCAGCATCTTCGAAATAATTGATGAGCCCGTACTGCCGCACGAAGTGGCGAACGCGGGGTGCGATGAGCTTCATGATCTGCGCATGAGCGCGGTCCACATTCACACGCTGCCGGTTGGTCGACGTTGCACCGTCCTTGGGACGGTTCTCGAGGATAACTGCAACTGCCGCTTCGAGCGCAAGCGTGGTCTTGGACGTCATGATCTTCCCCTGGTTTGCGGTGGAACGTCGTGACGTCCCGTCGCCAGGGAAAAATGCCGTTAACCAGTTAACGAAACGGTAAACGCCACTTTAGGTGGAATCGCGTATCGGGCCACGGCTGTGACCTGCAAATTCTGCGCTTGGAGAGGTTTTTGAACATTGCCCGAGAAGCAACTCAGTGGCGGGGCACCGGCTTATGGCCCAGCGGCAAATGGTACATCACGGCACGGTCGTCACGGCGGTCTACCGCTTGTCCGCACATGGGGCAAACTTCGATATGCCGCAGTTCATCCATGACGCGGTTCATGCTGAGGTCTTGGAAAGGGCGCTCCTCGCGGAAAGTGACGGGTATGAAATTCATCATCGGCAAATCCGGCGTTAGCGCTTCGTTTACCATATAGAGGCTAAAGCAGGACATCAGCTTAGCTGCCTGGAAATTAATTTGCCGGGACAGCCGCGGCAATGATGCGCTAGCTTAGTCCCGCCTCTGCTTTCCGTTCGATGACGTCTCAAGCACGGCCGAGGCTGTGGCCCGCCTAGCCGGCGCTGGACCGGCACTATTCCAATAACGCGCCGGCCGTTTCACCAAGCTCGTGGCGTACCTCCAAGGCGCTGCGCAACCGCTTGCTCGATTTCATTTAGCTCCGCTTGGCTGAGCACCCCAGCGACGTGCATCTTGCGCATCAGCTCCTCAACCAGAGCGGCGAGGAAGTGCAATTCCGCTCGTTCAGATCTGATATCATCTGCCGTCGTGCTGGTGCTCATTCCAATCTCCCTGGTGAGTGCATTGTCTAGACTTTGCATAAGGGTCGATAACGAAGAAGGCTAACGTGTCGCATTTTCTCCAACTTTACAGCTGTTGGCAGCTGCGCGCCCAATTCCAGACATTCAGGCGGCCGATCAACCATCCTGAAAGCGGACGCAAAAAGCGAGCTCTCAATTCGTGTGATCGGCCGATGGAAGTGTGAAGGGGACAGAACGCCCGCTCGGGGAGCAAGTGCTACTATTGGATCAGTGCGCCTGATCATGCGATCGAGGGCTACGCACCGCTAGCGCAACTTCGAGCATCGCTACCACCGGGGCGAGGGCAAAAATGCAGATTTGCCCCATGAGGTGGGCGGTGGCGTCATCCTCTAGCAGACCACCCAAGCCATAGAAGCCGAAGACGAATGCGCCGGTGAACAGCGCAGCCGCGATCCTTGCACCCGCGTCGTCAGGCCAGAGCTTCCGCAGGCTGCTAGGCGCAATTCGGACCACGAACCAGATGAGCGCGACCAGCGTTGGAATGCCAAGCACGACCAGGACCAGCCACGGCGAGACGTCGAAGCCGCGCACTACGGAGAACATGTCGCCATCCGCCACGAACACGCGAAGCGGCACGTAAGACAGAAGGTTCCCGACGCTTGCCGCGGTGACCCAGTAGGCCAGCATTGCCCATCCGCGCCGCCCATTGGATATGGCGTGACGCCAACCCAACCGTGCCAGCCCAAGAGAGACGATTGCGTTGCCGATTACCATACCGGCAGCGGCGATGAGTGCGGCATCGACGCCATGCCCGCTCGCGAAGATGGGCGCCTCGTCCACTTTCTGATTGATGCCGAGCTGGAATAGGAAAACGATCGGAGTGGGCTGCGCGTAGTCGAGATCGAGAGGATTGGCCTTCCAGCCAAGCAACCACGCGACGACCGAATGTGCATATTCGTGCGGGAAAAATGCTAGCGCGTGCGCGGCCCAAATCTGGATGACGACTAGTCCGATGAGCCAAGGCAGCCGCATTGCATAATCTAAGGTTCGCATGAGGCTCCCTTATCGTCTAGTGGTGCGCTGGCGACCATTGATCGACCGCGATCGAGGCATGTCCTGATGGCGGATCTTGAGCAAGATATTCACCTTGAGAAATGAACCACAGCTTCGGCTTGAACCACCGTCGATCGAACAGGCAGGATCACCAAGATCATCACCTTCGCGCCATCGACGACTCAAATGGACTGAGGCTCGATCGGCGCGCCGGTCGCATGTGCGACTGCGCTGGCCTAGGGTTATGTTGGCGTGCTGTCAGAAGCGGCGTTAGGCGGTCGTCCGTCCCAAAGATCCTTTCGAGCCGAGGGTATCGCAATCCACCGCGGTAGCCGATCTCAAGCTGCTGTCCACCGGTAACCCCCGCTAAAGTAAGGGTCAAAGGGACCTGTGGTGTCCGGGAGAGCGCGAGTATGAGGGCGTCACGCGAGAACGGGTCGGAGGCGACCTTTGCGATGCGCATGCCCGGCATGAGGCCCGCCTTGAACGCGGGGCCATCCCAAGCAACGCTGGTCACTCGCCCCTCATTGTCAAATGCTGCGCCGATCGAATAACTCAAGTCGAGGCCGCCATTCTCCGCTTCATCCTGACGGAAAGTCTCGGTGGGCTCAGCTTTGTAAATGAGCCGCCAGCCCGCGCGGGCGAGTCCGGCCATGGCATCCGCATCCTCATGGGATGTCAGGTGTCGATTCAGAAAGCCGGACCAATCGTCGGGCGCGACCTGGTCGAGACCTTGGCAGACATCTTCGAACGTGTAGGTGCTGACCGTCCCGAAGGGGCGGTCCGCCCGGAAGAACAGGGCTGCGAAGTCGTCCAGCCCGCGGCGACCGCCGCTTAGCTCGCGGATGCGCGCATCCACGTCGAGCCACAACAGCACCCCTTCAGGATAATAGTCTTCCCGGCGCTGCCAGTCGCGCCAGCCAACATGGTGGCCGGCCATGTAGACGGCGTCATTGGTGCTGTCGGCGAGGGATTTCCACGAGCGCCCCGGCCGGTTCGCGACCTTCGCTGCGTCCAACGCCAATCTGTCCAGGGTTTCCTGCTTGGTTCGCAATCCGGAACGCGCTGCCAACACACGACCCCAGAACTCGCTCTGGCCTTCATACACCCATAGCAGGCTACCGCTGACAGGCTGGTTGAACGTCGACTTCCAGAGATCGGCCGGCTGCCGAAAGCGACCGTTCCAGGCGTGGATCAGCTCATGGGCAATGAGGTCGCGATTGCCGAGCTGCTTGCCCGGCTCGATGAAATATCGAGCCGGCAAGTTGTTCTCGCCCTCCTCAAGGTGCTCGGTTCCTCCGGGTCCCATCTCGTCGTCGAGCATGACGATTGCATCGTAATGCCGGAACGGAGGCTCGCCGAATACAAGGCTCGTCTGCTCAACGAGCGCGCGCATCCGCTTCGTCTCATCCTTGCTGACCTCCAAGCCGGTCGAATCGCTGGCCAGGATATCGAGGTTGATCGGCGATCGATTGTCCCCGGAGAGCGTCACGCTGCGGGCATAACGCGCGGCGAGAACAGGAGAGTCGATAAGCCGATCGAGCGAGTTTGTCGCAAAGCGCAGAACGCCCGCCTCTGACGACGTCCGATCGAGCGAGGTGAACGCAGCGAGGCCGGCAGGCAGATGCAGGCTGGCGCTCACCGGGATCGCATCGGCAGACCAGCCGGCGGGATACAGCAGAGCCCGCTCCCACGGCACCGATAGCATATCATCCCGCATCGATCCGCGATCAGCAAGATACTGCAGATCGACGCTTATAGCGTGCGCCCCGTGCGGCACGGGAACGTGAAAAGCGTGGACGTCGAGCGGATCGCGGCGCCATTCGACCCGGCTGCCGTCCACGCTCACGAACAGCCCAGTGAGCGAGGCGGTCGGAACGGTCGGCGCGTGGCTTGCAGTCTCCCACTCGGGGTAGAGCAGGACGATATCCCCTGCTTCCTGCACCGGGATCACTTCATGTGTCGCGATGATGCCGTGGCGAGTGTCCGTCGCGTCCACATCGAGGTTGATTTCACCCCGAAAGGGCTTGTGCGATCCGGCCCCCGCGGTCTGACATAGCTGCCCGCAGTTGCCCGCGGTTTGCGCGTCTGCAGGCTGGAACGGCAGGCTGCCGAGCGATGGCCCCAAACCAATCCCAATAAAGAACGGCGCTAATGAGCGACTGACCCTGTATCGTAGCATTTTTCCTCGTTCCAAGTTTTTTCAACCTCCGACCCTCCCCGAGGCGGGACGGGGGTGATAAAAGTCACGGCCTCGCCGGCACTTTAGCTTGATCTGACGCCTAGGTAGCGAGAGCCCGTCCCTTTGCGGAGACAGCCGCGGATTCCACCATCAAGCTTATCACCTGCTCGTATCGCCGGCCCTGGCGCGTTACCTCTCTCGCGGGAGGCAATTGCTCGATCCATCAACCGGGGGCGCTGGTACAGCGAAAGCATTGAGCATCACGCAAGTCGCGCTGTACGCTGCTGCCAAAAACGCCAGCGCTACAAGCCCTGCACGCCCGAAAGCCTGCTCTGCTTCCGCGTAGGTTGCATCGCTGACGGTCCGGTCACGCGATAGTTCGAGCGTGAAACGCTGCGCGGCCTGTTCCTCCGCGGTAATCCCAGTGCTAGCCTCGCCGACAACAAGCGCCGCGACGGCGTCGCGTGAAAGTCCAACCTGCGCCGCCACTGCGCGGTGTGCGTAGATCTCGTACGCCGATCCCCAAACCGCTCCGACAGAGAGAATGACGATCTCGCGGACCCTTGCCGAAAGCGGCGTCGCATGCTCCTCTGCCTCATGGAAGGTGATGAAGCCGTCGGCGATCGCAGGTGCATAGAGCATGGCGTTGAACGGGCCGATCAATTCGCCTGTGTCGCTCCTGCTGGTGAAAGGTGCGTTTGAACGCAATCGCCCTTCCAGCAAACGATCATAAAGCCGGCGCGCGTCAGCTCGCAGGCCTGCTGGCGCAAGCAGCGACAGCCGACCGCCCATGCGCTCGGAGCTCATCAGCCCTGTCCCTTCATACGCGTGTCGAAGCCCGTCTTCGGATCGACCGTTCGGCCATAGGCCCACCAATTCTCCCAGGGTACCTCGGTGATCGCCATCAGCAGATCTTCGCGGCGGAGGCCGGTGCGCTCCGTTATCTCGTCGGCCACCTTTTCGAAGAACCGGTCCTTCATTTCCTTGGGTCGCGTGTTGAAGAAGAAGTGAATGAACAGCATCTCTGGGCTGCGCTCGATGCCAAAATAGTGCGGGTCGTAGACCATGTTACCCGGCTTATGCTCGTTGAAGAACTGATCCCAGGTGTCATCGGGAACGCCCAAAACATCCATCATTGCGACATGAATGCCCTCAGAAATGGCTTTTTTGTAAGCCGCATCTTTGCCCTCATGCATTTGGACGTAGACCATTGGCATCGCTTATCTCCATTGTCGTTCTGACGGAGCCGAGCTATGCCGCCTGCGCTAGATCAAGAAGACCTAGCCTTATCCTAGTATCGCTCAGTACCACCTCTGGAGGATGTGTGACCGCCAACAAGCCATTGGCCGATTTTCTGCGATCGCGTCGACACCGGCTCGATCCAGCGGCAATGGGCGTATCTTCTGCACGCCGACGTCGAACCCCAGGCTTGCGGCGCGAAGAGGTCGCGGAACGCGCTGGGATCAGCTGTGAATGGTACGTCAAGCTCGAACAGGGGCGTGAAGTATCGGCCTCTAGCGAGACCATCGCCGCGCTCGCAAGAGCACTCATGCTCGACGACAACGAAACAGCGCACCTGCGCAGACTCGCGGTGGCGCAAGCTGCGCCCTACTTTCTTCGCGAAACGGTACCGGAGATCGTCCAGACCATCGTTCGCAGTCTGAACGAGCCAGCCTATGTCACGGGCGCTCGCATGGATGTGCTGTGCTGGAACGTACCGGCCGACGAGCTCTTCGGCTTCTCCGGAATGGCTGAGGCGGAACGCAACATCTTGCGCTGGATGATGGCAAGTTCCGCAGCGCGTGCGCTGTTCGGAGAGGGCTGGATGAAGGAAGCCCAACGCATCATCGCGATGTTCCGGGCGACATACGATCAGTACTGGGGCGACCCGCTGTTCGAGGAGATAGTGTCGGCCCTGCAAGCGGCTTCTGCGGAGTTTCGGGACTGGTGGTCGTCCTATCGTGTGGCGACGCCCTCATCAGGCATGAAGATGCTCCGACCGGCAGGCGGGGAGGAGACGCCGTTTGTCTACGCCACATTCCAGGTGAACGATGATCCCGCCCTAAAGCTGGCCCTGTATACGCGCGCGGGCTGAATGGCCGCCGTGTTCGATCGTCGTCCGCCTGCCGCAAACGCGGGTGCATCTCACGTGAAAGTGCCGAAGGCCAGATTCATTCCAGAGCATTCCGCAACTGTGCGAGCGCCCAGGGACGGGTGATCGCCAGGCATCAGATCGGTCTCGGGCCTGCCCTAGATCGGCAGCTGCGCGCCCATTTTCCAGTCAGGAGGTCGATCTACCTCTTAAGCGGACGCGGACGTGCGGAGGCCGAGGATCCCTGCCGGCGACTGAAAGTGGGTGGCTAACTGCCGTTCCCCTATTGGAGCGGAATCAGCAGAGGCTGCCATCCCGTTTTCACCCGTTCAGGCGTTTGCCGCGAAAAGCCGTTGTTCAGCCCTCACACGTCGGCGCCCAGCCGCTCACGATAATGGTAGAGCACCGGCGCGCTGCCTGCCGCCGAGAACACCGCGCGCAGCCCCGCCGCCGATCTCTCCGCCGCCACCGCCGCCCGCGCCGCCATCGCAGCTTCATGGGCCGCAATCGCCGCCCAGCCCCCGCCCGATGCAAGTGCCTCTGCCAGGTCCGCGGCATCGGCCAGCGCCAGGTTCACGCCTTCGCCGGCGAAGGGCGACATCAGGTGGGCGGCATCCCCGATCAGCGTCACGCCCGGTCGGCTCGTCCAGCGGTGCCCAATCGGCAGCGCATAGAGCGGCCGCGGCCCGATGATCGTTCCCGTCTCGATCACCCGCAGCAGCGCCGGCGCCCAGCCCTCGAACACCTCGAGTAGCGCCGCCCGTAATGGCTCCGGTTCCAGGCTGGCCCAATGCTGCGCTACGGCCTCGGGCGCGCGCAGTCCCGCATAGCCGCGGATGTGCCCATGCCCATTAAGCTGGGTGATCAGCGCCCGGTTCTCGCCGACCGCGAACATCTTGCCCCGCCCGGTCAGCGCCGCGATATCGGGATGCATGGCGGTTTCGAAGCCTAGTTCGGCAAAGGCGAGGCCTTCATAGCGCGGCGCGGCCTCGCTCAGCAGCGGCCGCACCCGCGACCAGGCGCCGTCGGCGCCCACAACTATCTCGAACCGCTCCTCCGCAATGCGAAAACCGCTGCCGTCAGGCTCGATCGACGTCACCCGGCTGCCCCATCGCACCGTGTCCGGCGCGAGCGACGCCAGCAGGATTTCGCGCAGCGCCGAGCGGTCGATCTCGGGGCGGTCGTCGCCCTCGCCGGCCCGATCGAACAGCAGTACGCCGCCCGAATCGTAGAGTCGGTCGCCCTGGTCTTCCGGCCGGGCCGCCGCGGCGAACTCGGCTTCCAGCGCCGCCAGCCGCATCGCCCGCTGGCCAGTATCGCCGTGCAGGTCCAGGGATCCACCCTGCGGCCGCTCGCCGGCATGGCCGTCGCGCTCGAACACTACTGGTGAGAGGCCTCGCAGCTGCAGCAGCCGCGCCAGCATCAGCCCGCCGGGGCCGCCGCCGATGATTGCGATCCGCGTCATTGCCGTCATGTCAATCTCCCGATACATAGGAACCTATATTAGAGAAACATAGGAGCCTATGCAATGGCCGATGACGATTGGGATCCGCTCCGCCATCCGGGCCATTATTTCAGCCGCATCGCGCGCGCTCTCACGCGCATTGGCGACGCCCGGCTGCGCCCGCTCGGCTTCGCGACGGCGCAGCTCCCGGTGCTTGCGGCTCTTAAGGACGGCGAGGCGATGTCCCAGACCGAGCTTGCACGCTGGGCCAAGGTCGAGCAGCCCAGCATGGCGCAGATGCTCGCGCGCATGGAGCGAGAAGGCATGATCGAGCGCCGCGCCGACCCGCGCGACCGCCGTGCAAGCCTGGTGTCACTGACCGCGCAGGCGCGGGATCGCCTGCCCGCCGGCCGCGCGGTCCTGCGACAAGGCAATGCCGACATGACCAGGGGCCTGTCATCAGACGAGATCGCGACGCTGGTGTCGCTCCTTCAACGCGTTCTAGTCAATGTCGAAGGCCTCGAGGCGGAGGACTCCCAACCTGCGCCCTGACGAACCGCTTCTGCTTGAGTCTCGCAGTTGCGAGCCGGCCGTTACCCGCCGTTCAGCTTTATGGGTCAGTTCGGGGAGCAGTAACGTTGGCAACAGGGTTCGCGCGGTCGGCACGGCAAAAGGGCGGCCCGCAGCCAGCTGCGCGCACACTTTCAGCCGCTAGGAGGCGCTTGAGGGCGTTCCAGAAGCGGACATGGCGCGAGCTTGGTTCGCAGTAGGTCCCGACGCGCCGGCAGGGGAGGGGGCACCCAGCTGCGCAACTACTCTCAGACGGCCAGCAAGGCGATTGATCAACCCAAAAGCCGACCCCGGCGAACGGCCCGCAGATCCACCTCGCCAAGGACCGGGAGTGGGACAAACCCGTCGTACCGACGCCCCAGGTTGAGCGTCCGCTCTTGTCGGACGCCGACGTTCGGTGCTTGTCCGCGCGACGCGGCGTTACGACTGAAGCTGGGCCGTCAAGGTCATAGCGTCTCATGCGCGTCGGTTCGAACGAATGCTCTTGGCGGGTGCGATCGATGCCCATCGGCCATGGCCTAAGCCGACCGCGGGGCCGCTAAACCTTCACATCGTCGCCATCAGCGGCGGATTGTTGCGAGTGGCTCCGTTCGCGGGCCCGCTCTGCGTCGCTGTTCGCCTCCGTCTCCGCCGAGAACATCCGCCAGCCGCCCCGCTGCTTCGAGATGAAACGCTGGATTATCATGTGCTCGACGCCCTCATGGTCATCGATAGGCCGATGCCCGCCGCGCTCAGCCGCGTCGGTAAGGCGCCGGGACCTTTCGATGATTTCCGCCTCCTGTTCGGCAGTCATCTTCGGTGTTGGAGATTTCAGTTTAGTAAGCGTGGTTTGGAGGCCGCAGATTATGCGGCTTGCGCGGTTGGCTGATCGGCTGGCTGGTTCCAGTTCCACGGGAGAAGTTCGTCCCAGCGGCTAGCCGGCCAGTCGCTGGCGATTTTGGCAATGACGTCCGCGATATAGGCCTGCGGGTCGACGTCATTGGCCTTGCAGGTTTGGATGACGGTGTAGATGGCGGCGGCACGTTCTCCGCCCACGCGCGAGCCGGCGAAAAGCCGGTTGCGGCGGCCAATGGCGACGCCCCGCAGCGCGCGCTCGGCAATGTTGTTGTCGATCTCCAGTCGGCCATCGCCCAGGAAGCGCGACAGCGCCGGCCAGCGCTTGGTGCCATAGGCAATTGCCTTCGCCATGTCGGATTTGGGCGACAGGCGGCGCAGCGCGGTGTCGAGCACGTCGCGCAAGGCCTCGACCAGCGGTTTGCTTCTTTCCTGCCGTGCCCGGTGCCGGATATCCGGCGGCTGGCCGCGCACCTCAGCCTCGACGGCGTAGAGCGCGCCGATCCGCTCCAGGATGTCGGTGGTCAACGGCGTGGCGGTGCGTTCGTGCAGGTCGAAGATCTTGCGCCGGAAATGTGCCCAACAGGCCACTTCGGTGGCCCCGGCCCGATACAGTTCGTCATAGCCGGCATAGGCGTCGGCCTGGAGGAAACCGCGAAAGCCGGCGAGATGCGCCAGCGGGTGCGCGGCGGTGCGGTCCGGCGTGAAGCGATACCAGGTCGCACGCGGCGCCGTGCTGCCCGAGGCCTGGTCGTCGGCCGCGTACACCCATAGCCGCCCGGTCGCGGTCTTGCCGCGGCCGGGGTCGAGCACCGGCACCGGGGTGTCGTCGGCATGGATCTTGTCGGCGTGCAGGACTGCGTCGCGGATGCGGGCGACGACCGGATCGAGCAACGCTGCGGCCTGTCCGGCCCAGCCGGCCAGCGTCGAGCGATCGATGTCGAGCCCCTGTGCCGCCATCATTTCCGCCTGACGGTACAGCGGCAGGTGGTGCTCGAACTTCGACACCACGACATGCGCGAGCGTGGCGAAGCTGGCCTTGCCGCGCGCGACGGCGCTGGCCGGCGCGGGTGCCTGGACGATCTTGTCGCAGACCCGGCAGCTATATTTTGGGCGGACGTTGCGCACCACCTGCCAACGCACCGGCACCACGTCGAGAATCTCATGCGCGTCCATGCCCAGCCGGCGCAGCGCGCCGCCGCAATCCGGGCAGGTGCAGGCACCCGAGGCCGGTTCGTGGACGACCTCCTCGCGCGGCAGGTGCGCCGGCAGGCTGCGGACCGGCGCCGGCCGCGCCGTCGCCTCCGACGGGCGCGCCTCTACCGGCGCCGCGTCGCGCTCGGCTTCCAGCTCTTCCAGCGCCAGTTCGAGCTGCTCGATCTCGCGGCCCAGCTTTTCGGACGAGGCCCCGAACTGCATCCGCCGCAGCCGGGCGATCTGCCCGCGCAAGCTGTCGATGAGCAGATCGCGGGCGGCAAGCGCGGCATTGGCCCGGGCGAGCAACGCCTCCAGCGCGGCGATCCGCGCGGTGGCATCAGCAGGGGAAACGGGCGCTTCCGACACCCGGATTTCCTAGCAGATCGAGGGAGCTCAGGCGAGCAAAAGGACGCAAAACCGCCCGTTTCAGCCCGCCAGCGTCGGCGTGCAGGTGCGCTCCGGGCGGCGCCAGTCGATGCCCTCCAGCAGCATCGACAATTGCGCTGGCGTCAGCACCACCGTGCCGCTCGCCGTCACCGGCCAGACGAAGCGGCCCCGGTCGAGGCGCTTCGAAAACAGGCACAGGCCTTGCCCGTCGAACCACAGCAGCTTGACCAGATGCCCACGCTTGCCCCGAAACGCGAAGAGCGCGCCCGAATGCGGGTTTTCCGCCAGCACCTGCTGCACCAGCACCGCCAGGCCGTCGAAGCCCTTGCGCATGTCGGTCACGCCACACGCGAGATATACCCGCGTCGGCAACGGCGCCGGGCTCACCGCAGCACCGACAACACCCGTGCCAGCGCATCTGCATCCACCCCGCCGTCGACACTGATCCGAACACCGCCGGGCAACGCGATATCGATGCGCCCAGACGAACACGGCACCGGCGGCGACGCCGGCACCACCGGCTCGGCGAGCCGAACCTCAGCGAACACCGGCAGTGACGCTGCAGCCCCGGCCAGCCTGCCTTCGCGCAGTTGCTTGCGCCACGTGTAGATCAGGCTGCTCGACACCTCGCGCCGGGCGATCACATCGCAGACCCTGGCCCCAGGCCGGAATGCCTCCGCCAGGATTTCCAGCTTCTCTGCGGCCGACCATCGCCGCCGCCCGGACACACGGCCGACTATTTCCATGCGACCAGTCATACGAGTGCTCGTATGACTGGTCGTAGAACCCGAAACTTCCTGCACCGCCACCGCCCTCGTCAAAGGCGGCAAGCATCCCGGCTATCGACGATGCCGCAAGGCGGCCTGCTGAACACGCTTACTCGGTTTACGCCACCCCGGCATCCTCATGTCGTAAAGGCTTGCGACCGCACCTTGGTGGTCGACCGGCGGACTGCTCGCCAGGGTGAAGAGGCCCTTCGCCTTTTCCTCGTCCGGCAACCCGGCGAAGTGGGCATTCAACACCGAGAGGTCGGCCTTCAGGTCAGGTCCCCAGACGAACCGCTGGCAATCGTCCATGAAGAGCGGCGCCGATGCGCGGTGCAGCTTGTCGCCCGAGACGAATATGTCCGCGAACGGCAGATAGTAGAGGTAGCTGATGTCGACTCGGTTGCTCGGTCTCTGATCCGAGATCAGGCCGTTTGAGAGGCAAAGCTCGAAGAAGAGGTCCACTTCCAGGCAATGCGCGGCGAATGGCGCATATTGCCTCAGCGGTGGCGAGCCGGACGCCTTCCAGTTCCGCACCATCAACGGAAGCGCTTGCTTTGGCATGCCAAGCAGGCTGTGCGCCATAACGAGCGACCTATAGTTCTGACCTCCGGCGTCGATCACCTTCGGGCGAGGTCCCGAGCGGCATCGTGGGATTTCGGTCGATCCTCCTTCCGCATCATGGATTGGTAGGCCTTGGCTATCGCAGGCAGGTCGATCTGATCAAGGTTTCCGCGCCACTGTTGCGCGAACGCGCGCTCGACATCGAGGAACCGTCCAGCCTGCCACCGGTCGAACGCCTCGCGCTCGGGCGACTTGCGGTAAACGACGCCTGCCTTTCCCTCGACCCGAACGGGGATGCCTCCGGCGACCACGGGCCGATGGTCAAGCTCCTCGGCGCGCTGTCCGAGCAGGTCATCCAGTATCACCTGCTGATGGTAAGTGTTGACGTAGCTATGGGCGACCGGGGTTCTCTCGGCGAGACCGCCAACGACCTGCTCCGCCGTCCGTCCCCGAGCCGTCTCCTTCGTAAGGTCCGCCATCGTCTCAACGAAGAACAGCGGCGTGATGACGCAGCTGAACATCTGGTCGAGGATCACGGATTCATCCACCGACAGACTTTGAAGGAACGACTTATCAAAGATCAGCATCGGTCCCACGGTTCAGCGCACCGTGGCCTCGGCTGATGGCCTTTGAATCATCATGCGCACCTACTTCATTGCCTCGTCGCCCGGCTTGCCGCCGCAGCATAGTACGTGATCCTGCCCAACCGCATCGCCGAATTTACCGAGCAATCGATCCTCGATTGCTGCGACCTGACATTTAGCCGCGCCGAGAACCGCGGTGCTTCCACTCTCTGCGCGCATTTCAACCAAGGCGAGGTAGAATGACCAGTCCGCAGTCGCAGCCGCTCTCTAACTCTCATCGGCATCGGGGGGGCGTCGTCGTCGGCGCTGCCATCTTCGGTTCCAATCGCCCCCAGCAGGGGGGTTGCGGCGATCACCGCCAGCAACGACACCGAGCGCTGGAGGACGCGGCGGACGCGCGGGCGCCCGCCCATCGATGTCGGCGGAGCTTGTTCCCAGTCGCCGGTATCATCGGGGTCGATCGCGCCGAGTGCCTCAAGCAGGGGCAGCCAAAGCTGCGGCGGCGGCGGGACGCGGTAGAACGCGGAGGCCAGTAGCAGCACCGGCCAATGGTCAAGCTTGACCGCCGACAGTGCGCCATAAGCGGTATTCTCGTCGATCTCGCGGCCGAGCGCGGTGATCAGCAGTTCGCCGTCGGCCCCGATCGCAAGGCTGCCGAGCGCCGAGCCGTTGCGCCGGCCAGTCCACAACCGCTCCTCGCTGCGCGCGTTCGGCACCCAGGTCTGGTAATTGGCGTGCGCGAGGTGGTCGCGTTGAAACGCGTCGAGTTCGCCGAGCACTTTCGTGCTGCCGAACGCGTGCGCGAACGCGCCGAGCAGCGGCTGGATGATGCTGGCCGCCGTCAGCTCCTTGCGCAGATCCTCATCGGGGCGGGGCCGGAGCCGGATTAGCGTCGCGTAGTCCATCTCGACCACCGGAAAGCGAGTGTTGTTGCGATAGCTGATGATGATCGCCCGCGCCGTCTGCGACACCCAATGCGCAGCGCGCTCGCGGGTCGCCGGCACTATCGTCATGAGCATGAGGGCCAGGGTGATGTCGATGCCCTGGTCTTCAAGCGCCGGGGTGTAGAGCGTCGGGTTGGCCGCGATCATGTTGGCAAGCGCGATCGCGATCCCCTCGACCCGCGGATCGGCCCGGTCAACGGGGAGGGGCGCGGCCCTGGCGGCGCCCGAGAGCCAGGCCAGCCACAGCCCGCCGAGCGCGATCCGGCCTATCGTCTTGAACAGCGCCAGGTTGATATCGAGCGACTCCTGCGACCACGCGGCATAGCTGAGCGCATGCCGGCTCGCCGCATGTGGCAGCACCTTCTTGCCATAGATTTCGTCCCAGATCGTCAGGTGGAGCTGGACCACCTCGAACAGGCTGTGGCTCGCACTCTGCTTCCGGCTGCGGTCCTTGGCGATCGCTGGCGCGAGGAGTGCCCAAGCGCGCAACGTCACCAGCTCGCTGGCGCGATAGGCGCTCTCGAGGTTGCCGCCCTCGCGTGCCCACACTGTAAGGATCCAGAGCGCGAGATAGAGGACGCGGACGCGCGACACCGCGTCCTGCTTGTCGTCGGCGATGACGGCGAGCACGAGCTGCGCGAACTGCTGGAAGGCGGCGTCGGGTTCCTCGACCAGGGCGGCCGCGCGGCGCAGGAAACTCCTTAGCTCGGGCGGGAACACCTCCTCGCGCAGCGCCCCATCCGCGACCTTGCCAGTCATTGTGTCGCCCGACCAAAGCCGGAACTCGATATTTCCCTTGGTTTCGGCCTCCATATAACCATTGACCAGCCGCTGAATATTCTCGGCGACGACCCCGCCGATCGTGATGACCACGATCACCGGCAGTTTCTTGTGCGCTGGCGCGACGCCCGAAAGATAAGCGTCGCGGACTTCGTTGAGCGATGGACGAACCGCCTGCGGCGAGATGTCCCACTCGTCTCGATTGAGGTCGCCCTTCTTGATGACGAAAAGGAACAGCTTGCGCACCCCGTCGTCGTCGGTGCCGATCGCCGCGACGTCGGCGCCATACTGGCGGGTGCCGACCATCGGTCGCGACAGCACCTCATAGCTCATCGCGGTCAAGAGTTCGGGGATAATCACATCGAGCTCGCCGCGCTCGCGCAACCCTCGGAAGAACTCGCGGACGATCGGAATCATTCGTCGCGCTCGTCGCGCAGCAGCTGCTCGCGAAAATACCAAGAGCCGAACGGATCGATCACATCGACCCGCGGCAGCTCGTGGAACAGCTCTTGGCTCTGCATCTGCGATTCGGTGCGGACAGTCTTGCCGGGCTCAATGTGCACGTCATAAATTGCCGCGTCGCCGTAGAGCATCAGCGACATCGGCACGATCTCGGCGAAAATGGACTGTTTCTGCGCCGCCTTGCCGATCGCACGCTGCTCATCTCGCTTCTTGGTCGCGACCAGAAAACGGTGATGCTGCGACGGCGCGAGTTCGGCAATTTCCTTTGCTGCCTCGATCCCGGCCTTGTACGCATCGTGGCGCGCGAACACGCGAGTTAGCGCCGCGGCCATCGGCGGCGGGGCGCTCGCGACCCGGCCCTCGAGATAGGTGCGCGGCCCGGTCCAGTAGTTGATCAGCAGCGGATCGAACAGCAGCCGCTCGATCAAGGGGAACGCCGATAGCGGACCCGTAAGCAGCAGGCTTGCCAGAATCGAGGCGATCGTTTCGGGGAACACCAGGAGCAGCGCCGAGCAGCGCCGGGCGATGCGCTCGGCGGCCTGCTTGTCGACCATGCTGAGGTCGAGATCGAAGCGGGGCGCGTCTTCGCCGAACCCCGAGCAGATGTCGCGGACCGCAAGAAACATCGTCAGTTTCTCGGCGGTCAACCAGCGCGTGATGGTCGCCGCACGTACCGTCGCATCGCCAGTCAGCAGCTTGTGGGCTGTCTCGTCGAAGCGCTTCATCGTCGCGACCCGGCGCTCGAGCAACCCGTCGAGCAGCCGGTGAGCCGGGACATTGAGCGCGCCGCTCAGATGCTGCGCGACGATATGGTCGATCAGGTTGAGAGTTCCGATCTCGTCGGCTTCCGTCGCGGCGAGCAGCTCGAACGCCGCCGAGGCGAGCTTGAGCGATACTTTGGCGGTGGCAAACATCAGCTCGTTCGCGATCGTCTCACGGACGGCGGCGTCGGTGCGCGGGGCGATGGTTGCCAGCGCCCGCACCCCGACCTCATCACTGGCCGGCGCCCGCTTGGCGATCGACAGCAGGCTACGCAACGGGGCGGCGGTCGCGGCGCCGGTCGCGCTGGCGAGTGCCGCCTCGAGCACCGCGACGACGCGCTTGAGCTCGGGGGCGGCGAATCCATCGAACCCGCCGAGCACCTGGATCGCGGTGTCCTTGATCGCCGGATCGCCCCTGGCGGCCATGTCCAGCGCTAATCCAAGGAAATGGGTGCGGTCGCTGCGCAACCCGGTCACAAGCGCGACCCGCAGCATCGCCAGTGGCGAGGTACCGGTGGTGACCGCTGCAATCATCGCCTTCGGTCGAGCGGGGTCCTGGCTTGCCCAGCCCCCAATGCCGGTTAGGAGATGATAAGCGCCGCCGTCATTTTCGGTGCGCGCGACCAAGGTCTCATAGAGCGCGACCAGCGGCGGCAAGTCGATGCTGAGCTGGGGAATGATCTTTTCGAGGAAAAGCTGCGGGGCGTAGCCGAGCCGGCCCGCGGGCATTGCCATGAAGGCGGCCAGCAGGTCGATCGTGCCAGCCTCGTGGGCTGCGACGGCGTCGGCGACGAACACGTCCCAACCGGGCTCCTCGAGCGCGAGATGGGCGTCGCGCAGAAATTGGCCGAATGTGCCGCCCGCGATCGCGCCGGCGAGCGCAGCCTGGTCATGCATCGGGGCGGGAACAGGGTCGGGCATAGCAAAATCAGAGCATGGACGGATCGCCTGCGCAACCTCGATGCCGTTTTTCAAATAGGAGGGTACGGCCCTCCCCTGCAGGCGAGCCGGCGCGTTTCGCGCCACCCCTTGGAGCGGTGCTGCCGCACCGCAAAACTCCGCGGCGAATCCCAGCGACCGGCGTTCGGCGGTTTTCAGCAAAAGCCGACGCTTATCTATGGACGTTGAATGTCTTAAGTTGGTCGGAATCTGCCATCCGCGCAGGTCTCGCCAAAAGGTGGGATCAACCGAGAGCTGCCGTTCTCGAGCATCGCGAAAAGGAAGACATTGTGGTAATGGTCAAGCGTTCCTGAGATTGCATCGAGGCGGCTTCAGAGAACCTACTCGCCAAGTTCGAGGTGCGAGACACTCGCCGCCAGTGCGT